>NZ_WKCD01000269.1:0-7578 GCF_021606625.1 Pseudomonas sp. PA-4-8C | reverse complement strand
TAGGCTGCCACCGACAGCGCAGGAGGTGAAAAAGAGCCAAAACTTGAGCATAGCGCCGCCCTCGCCCCGCTGAGTGATGCCTGGAACGCCTACCGTGACCGCCTGCAACAACTGGTGCTGATCGGCAATCGCCTCAACCAAGGCCAGGCCGAGCTGGGGCAACTCGAACAGCGCGCCAGCGCCGCCGCCGAACAGTTCACCCAACAGCGCGAAGCCCTGGATTTGCTCTACCACGAGGCCGGTGCCGAACCGCACGCGGTGGCCGAACAAATCCAATTGCTGGCCAGCCTGCTGCAAGACAATCGCAAGCAACAGCGCGCCTTCGAAGACCTGGCCCGCTTGTGGGACAGCCAGCAACAGTTGGATCAACAGGCAGGTGCGCTCACGCAAAGGCTCGCCGAGGCCGCGCAAAAACGCGAACAACTGAACCAGACCGGCCTGCAAACCAAGGCCGAACTTACCGTTGCCGAACAAACCCTGGCGGTGACCAAGCAACTGCTGGAGCGCCAACGCTTGGCCCGCAGTGCCAGCGTCGAGGAGTTACGCGAGCAGTTGCAGGATGACCAGCCCTGCCCGGTGTGCGGCAGCCACGAACACCCCTATCACCAGCCCGAGGCCCTGCTGCAAAGCCTGGGCCGCCATGATGAAAGTGAAGAGGCGGCGGCGCAGAAAGCCGTCGACAGCCTCAAGGAAAAACTCACTGAATTGCGCGGTGAAGTGGGCGGCCTGATCGCTCAGCAAAAAGAGTTCCTGCAACAGCAAGAACAGTTGGCTACCCAGCAGCAGGGTTTGGCACCGAGCCTTCAAGCCCATCCACTGTGCGCCTCGCTGTTCAACCAGGACGTCGACAAGCGCAGCCCTTGGCTGGCCCAGCAATTGGTCCAATTGACCCAAAGCATCAGCCAGGACGAACAACGCCAAAGCGCCCTGCTCAACCTGCAACAGAACGCCGGGCGCTTGCAGCAACAATTGCAAGCGGCCCAGGACGCCAGCCAGCAAGCCCGGCAATTGCTGGTGGACCAGCAGCGGCAGCTGGCCGGCGACCGCGAACGCCTAGAGGCGGAACTCAGCGCCTTCGCCAGCCTGTTGCCCGCCGAGACGCTGGAGGGCTTGCGCAGCGCGCCTGCGGCGACTTTCATGCAGCTCGACCAGCAGGTCAGCCAGCGCCTTGAGCAATTGGGCCATCAACGCGATGAGCAGGCCGAGCAGCAGGAGCGCCAACAGGCCATCGAGAAACAACATACCCACCAGCAGCATCGTCAGCAGCAACTCGACGCCTTGAATCTGCAAGTCGCAGAGCTGGCTGACCAGCAACACGCCGTCCAGGAAAAACTCCGTACCTTGCTAGGAGAGCACCCCAGCGCCGAACACTGGCAACAGCAACTGGAGCAAGCTGTCACGCAGTCCCGCCAGAGCGAGACCGACGCCAACGAGGAACTGCACGCTGTGCACACGGCCCTGGTACAGCTGGCCGCCGACCTCAACGCCCAGCAGCAACGCCAGCAGGCATTGGAGGCGGAACAGCAAGCCCTCGCGACACGCATCAGCGAATGGCGCGCCCTGCACCCCGAACTGGATGACCAGGGCCTGGCGCGCCTGTTGGCCTTTGATGAGGCCCAGGTCGCGCAGTTGCGTCAGCACCTGCACAGCAGCGAAAAGGCCGTGGAGCAAGCCAAGGTTCTGTTGCACGAGCGCGAACAACGCCTGGCCGAACACCGGGCCCTGCACAACGGCAACCTGGAGGCCGAGCAACTGGACGCCACCCTGGCAACGCTTAACCAGCAACTGATCGAGGGTGAGAAACACTGCGCCGAACTGCGCGCACGCCAGTCCGAAGACCAGCGTCGCCAGAACGCCAACCAGGCCCTGGCCGAACAGATCGCCAAAGCTTACGAGCAGTGGCAGCGCTGGGCCCGCCTGAATGCGCTGATCGGCTCGGCCACCGGCGATACCTTCCGCAAGATCGCTCAGGCCTACAACCTCGATTTGCTGGTGCACCACGCCAACGTGCAACTGCGCCAACTGGTGCGCCGCTACCGGCTTAAACGCGGCGGCAGCATGCTCGGGCTGTTGGTCATGGACACCGAGATGGGCGATGAACTGCGCTCGGTGCATTCCCTGTCCGGTGGCGAAACCTTCCTGGTGTCGTTGGCACTGGCGTTGGGGCTGGCGTCGATGGCGTCGAGCACCTTGAAGATCGAGTCGCTGTTTATCGACGAAGGTTTTGGCAGCCTTGATCCGGAGTCGTTGCAATTGGCGATGGACGCTCTGGATGGTTTGCAGGCCCAGGGCCGCAAGGTGGCGGTGATCTCCCACGTACAGGAAATGCATGAACGCATCCCGGTGCAGATCCAGGTGCAACGCCAGGGCAATGGCCTGAGCACGTTGGAGGTCAAGTGAGCGAAGCGCTGCTGTATTCGTTCCGGCGCTGCCCCTATGCAATGCGAGCGCGGCTGGCGCTGCGTTATTCCGGCGTTGCGGTGAGCATCGTCGAAGTCAGCCTGAAAGCCAAGCCGGCCGAGATGCTCGCGCTGTCGCCCAAGGGCACGGTGCCGGTGTTGAGCGTCGAAGGGCGAGTGATCGAGGAAAGCCTGGAGATCATGCAGTGGGCGCTGGCCCAGCACGACCCCGAAAACTGGCGGCTACAGGGCGATCCAGCGGTGTATGCGCTGATTGAAGAAAATGACCAGGTGTTCAAACATCATTTGAATCGATACAAGTACGCCGAGCGCTACCCGGAGCAACCGATGGAACACTATCGGGCCGAGGGCGAGGTGTTCTTGCGCAAGCTGGAAGATTTGCTGGCAGACCGTGAGTATCTACTCGCCGATCACCTGAGCTTGGCAGATGCAGCGCTGGCGCCGTTTGTGCGCCAGTTTGCCCATGTGAATCGGGAGTGGTTTGCGGGCACGCCCTATCGGCGTTTGCAGGCCTGGTTACAGCGGTTTCTGGATTCACCGTTGTTTAGAGCAGTGATGGCAAAACCCTGAGGCCAATCCAATGTGGGAGCTGGCTTGCCTGCGATGGCATCGACTCGGTACATCAGCTATACCGAGTGGTCCGCATCGCAGGCAAGCCAGCTCCCACATTGGACCGTGGCTCAGTGCTGGGTCTTGTGATCCAGCGCCGCATAGAAATTGGCGCTCTGTTGCAGGTATTTCTGGGTATAGGCCGTGACATTGGATTTTTTGCCGGTGACTTCCACGCTGGCGGCGGCAGGCAATGCCACGGTGGCGGAAACAGCAGAAGCAGCAATGATCGAGAAGAGATTGAAATTCATGGCGGTAACCCTTGTGTGCGTTTGGTTGGGTGGCCTGGGAAGGCCTTGGAACCCAACTTACGCCCGAGGGTTGAACCTTAGAAATGCTTTGAAACAGTAGCCGTTATCACTGCGATTAATACAAAGGCTCAGGCCCCGCATTGCGGGGCCTGTGGCTTATTGACGCACCAGGAACTTGAGGTCGCTGGGGGCATCGATCGGCAATTTCTGCACGGTTTTACCCAGCAGGCCGGTCTTGGGGTCGCGTTCAACCACCACGATTTCATTGCTTTTCTGGTTGGCGATCAGCAGGAACTTGCCGCTCGGGTCGAGGCTGAACTCACGCGGGTGGTCGCCTTCAACAGAGCGGCGCTGGATTTCCTTGAGGTGCGCGGTGGCCGGGTCGATGCTGAATACCAGCATCTGATTGGCTGTGCCACGGTTACTCACATAAAGGAACTTGCCATCGCTGGAAGCATGCAACGCCGCGCCGGCCTTGTCGGACACCGGTTGGCCGGCGGCATAGTCGAGCAACTGGGTTTGCGTCAGCTTGCCCTCGTTGTAATCGAACACGGCCACCTGGGCGCTCATCTCAGTGGTCAGCCAGGCGTGCTTGCCGTCCGCACTGAACAGCAAGTGACGCGGGCCGCTGCCCGGGGGCAACTGCACCGACGCCGGGTTGGCCGCTGTCAATGGCAGTTCGTGATTGGCCTTGGGGTCGTAGCGGTAGGCAAACACCTTGTCCGCACCCAGGTCCTGCACGAATACGTACTTGCCGTCCGGCGACGACACCACCGAATGCACATGGTTGGACGCCTGGCGCTCCGGGTTCACACGGCTGGCCGGGTGCCCGCTCAACTGCACCGGCGCCGACAGCTTGCCACTGGCGTCCACCGGCAGGATCGCCAGGCTGCCACCCGGGTCTTCCACCACAGAATAGTTGGCCACGAACAGGTAGCGCCCATCGGCGGCCACGCTGGAATGGGTGGGCTCATTGCCCAGGCTCTGCACCTGATTGATCAGGGTCAACTGGTGGTTCTGCGGGTCGATGCTGTAGCTGCTGACACGCCCCACCGGGTCTTCCTGGCCCGGGCCGTTTTCATTGACCACGAACAACTGCTTCTGGTCTTTGGAAATCGTCAACCAGGACGGGTTGGCGGTTTTCGCCGCCAGCACTGGCTTGCCGCTGAACTGCCCGGTGCGGCTGTCGAACTGCAGGCGGTAAATACCCTCGCTACTACCGGCGGTGTAGCTGCCCACCAGCAGTTCATGCAGATCGCTGGGCGCGGCCTGTACCGACATCGCACCGACACTGCCTGCCATCAGCAGGGGCCAGAATTTACGCATCATCATCCGCTTCGTCCTCATCGTTATTGTTGCCGGTGAAGGCGCTCATGCAGATCAAGCGGTGCTCGCCCGACTCACCGGTAAGGGTCCAGCTTTGCAGCGTCTCGTCAAATGTGGCATCGCCCACCTGCGCCGAGCTGAAGCTCCAGCGTTTTTCGGCCCGGCCATCCATGGCAGTAATCACGAGCTTTAGTTCAGTCAACTCGAAATCAAAGGCATGCAGGCCGTCGATTTCAAGCATGTCGCTGGTTTCAAGCAGGGTGCGCAGGGGGGCGGATTCGGCAGTCATAACATCAATCGTTCAGAGGAAAGACCTCATGATAGGTCAAATGGTTGCTACGGCGTAAATCCTGACGTGACCTGCGCCGCGTTTACATGCCGCCATATATCCCTCGCCCTACTCCACCCCACGCAAAATCAAGCGCTAGCGGTAAGGGCATGCCAATGGAAATGGCTGTTTACCTATTGTTGATTTCACTCGAAAACCTGGCTCGGTAGTTTCCACTCGCCTGCTCGCATGACGCGAACAGGGTCACCTCCATGACGAGCATGACTGCAACCACAAGGAAGCTGCACGATGATTCAGGGAAACTACCCCCAGCGTTTTTTTGACCACCACCTGCCCGTTTCACTGCCAACCCCGGCTGCCGGCCAGGCGGTCGATACCCATCACGAAGCCTTATCGAATGCCGCACAAGACCAACCGCTGAACCGCCCCAGGCGTGCATCCGCACCGTTGCGCACCGCAGTGACCACCGCTCCCACCGACAACTCGCCGCAGATCACCGCAACGGCGGTCGCCCAGCAGTTCGACACTCGCCCTACGTTGCGTTCAGTGGTGTCGGGCATGCTAGAGGAGGCGATCAAAAGCCTGTACCCCACTTTAGCCTTCAATCTCGCCGAAACGGCAGTGGCCGAACCCATTTCAACCGACCCACCCCAGTACCGCCTGACCCCTTTGCTGGACATCGCCCTGAAGCACCTGACCACCGACGGCGACCTCGACTTTACCGACAAACATTCACTGCCCTGCACCCTGGTCGATCACGCCACCGGGCATAGCCTCAAGCCTGCGCCCTCCTCCAATGCCTTGATGCCGGGCATTGATATGCAGGCCATTGAACTGGCTATCCGCAGCCTGCGCGCGCCCCTCAAAAAAGCGTTCGAACAGGCCATGCTCAAGCACTTCGTCGGCAGCGCTGACGCTCACGCTCCCGGTGCCAACCGTTGGCGCTGGCTGAGCGACACACTGCGGGACACCTTGACCACCGGAGCCCTGAAGCAACCTGGGCTCAGCGCTCAACAACGCGAGACCCTCGACCAGGTCGTGACGTACCCGGATCGTGCGCAGCGCCAAGCGGCCAAAGGCGATGGTGCGGCACAGGTTTTCATCCTTGATTCTGCGGTGAGCCACGCCGGTGGCAGCGCCTCGCAACTCACCCCAGACCTGCTGATCACTCGTCAGGTCGATGGCCGCACGCAGGTACTGCACGCCACTGCCGCCGGCGTGGTGACGCCGTATGACTCCTTGCAGGCGTTCGGCAAAGCCTGGGGCAAAAAAATGGGCGATGCCTTCGTTTTCGACACCCTGAACTGGAAGCGCCAGGAGCCTGCGGGGAATATTTTCGATACCCAGGCGGCGGTCATCCTCAATGCCATGGTGGAGAACGTTGCGTCCATCGAGGTGCCCACCACCGGCTCGCTTGAGGCGCTGGAGCAGGCGTTCACCCAGGCCAGCGACCCGAGCCCCTGGTTTCTCGGGGCCTATGCACCCGACGCGCGCGAGCTTGAACGTCTGCATGAACAGTTGCCCACCTGGTTCGGCTCGGCAAGCGCCGCAGAACGCGACACCTATCGACAGCACGCACTGGCCCTGGCCAGCAGCGTGCGCCGCAACAATGGCCGCACCTTCCTCGACGGCATCCCCGATATCCGCACCTACGCCGAGCAACAGCTCGACCAGCATTTAGCCGGCAAGGGTTACACGGCCAAGAATGTGGAGGTGGTGTTCAAGGTCCCGGTGGGCGATATGGGCAGCAACTACCTGGAACGGGTGAGAATGAGCCTGGTGGACATGGCCCTGGAAAATCTGTCGGGCCTGCCCAAGGGTGAGATGGAAGTCCACCTGCATGGGCAGCGGGTCAGCGATGCCAGCCTGCCAAAAATGCTCAAGGACCTGATCAACACTGTGGACATTGGCGGCCACTACCCCGAGTTGCTCAAGCGTGAACTGCTGGACGACAGCCCGGTAGCCCGTGATCGGCTGGCACGTTTCATCGAGCAGGTACCCCTGCAGCTCGCGATGCAGGCCTTGGAACTCAAGCTCAAGGGCGAAGCCGGCATCACCGCCCAGGGCCACGCGTTTATCGAAGCAATCACCCAGCCCGGCGCGGGCGGCAAAAGTGCGGCAGGCCAAGAGATTACCGTGCGCCCCCTGGCATTTGTACGCAAACCAGGAGCGACGCCGGATGTGGTCGCCAATATGTTTATCATCGAACCTTTGTCCAGCGGTAGCGGCCCACATATCCTCTATCGTCCTCAATTGAAACCGGCACTGCTGGAATTCGCCAGCCGCGACGCGCTGCTGGAGGCCATCCGCGAACCCGGTGCGCTGCAAGACAGCGTGCTGGCCTGGTTGCCGGATGACAAAGCACGGGCGGTGTACGGTAATGGCGGTTTTCACACGCCCAATATTGCGCGTTTTAGCGTATTCAATGAGTTTGACCCGCCTGCTACGCCCAAGCCGACCACCCTGGCTGTCGACGGCTATGCCGCTGCCACCACGCTACGCCAGGACCTGCTCAACGGCGACCTGGCCAAGCACTGGTTCCACTCCAATGCCAACAGCCTGGTCACCCTGGCTGAAGGCCAATCGACCTCCGATGCTGAAAGTCGTTGGGCGTCCTACAAGGAGCTCGGCTGGCTGTTGTTCAACACCCTGCTGCCGTTGATGCGCGGGCCGGGTGCCATGG
>NZ_WKCD01000268.1:0-7590 GCF_021606625.1 Pseudomonas sp. PA-4-8C | reverse complement strand
GTGTAGCGGTTCGGGCCATCCTTGGACAGCAGCTTTACCGCCTCTTCGCGGTTGTCGCGGGTCCACACCTGGGCCTTGACGATGGCGTTCACGACCTTTTGCGACCACTGCGGACGGTTGATCAGGTCGTGTTCGTGCATGAACACCACGCAGCAGGCATGGTTGCGCCACACGTCGCCGGTAAAGCGCTGCACGCGACCGACCTTGAGGTTTTCTGCCAAGGCGTTGAACGGTTCGGCGACGATGTAGCCGTCGATGCGTTTGCTGGCCAGGGCCGGAGGCATGTCCGAGGGCGGCAACACGATCAGGTTGACCTCATTGGCGGCAATCGAACTGCCGGTGGCACGGGTGACAGGCGTGAGGCCGTTGTCACGAAACAGTTGCTGCACCACCACGTTATGGATCGAGTACCAGAACGGAATCGCCACTGACTTGCCGCCCAGTTGCTTCACGTCGGTAATGCCTGGGGATACGGTCAAGCCCGAACCGCCCACATGGTTCCACGCCACGACTTTAGCCGGCACCTTACTGCCGTAGCGCGCCCATACGGTCATGGGTGACAGCAGGTGTATCACGTTGACCTGGCCGGAGATAAACGCCTCGATCACCTGGGCCCAGCTGCGCAACAACACCGGGCGCTCGGCCTTGATGCCTTCGGCTTCGAACAGGCCGTTGTTGTGGGCCACCAGCAGTGGCGTGGCGTCAGTGATAGGCAAATAGCCGATGCGTACCGGCGCATCGGGCTCGTTGGCGGCACGGGCTTGCAGGCTGCTCAACAACGGCAAGGCGCCGGCGGCACTGAGCACCGCCGACAGCTTGAGAAAGTCACGGCGCGAGTGGGTCAAGTCATCCAGACACATAGTTAATCTCCTGTTGTTCAAGGGGGTTGGGTTGAGGGCGGCTCGCCTGCCGTAAGGTTTTCAGAATATCGATACGCAGTGCGCCGATGGCCTCGACCTGTTCTTCCCGAGGGTGTGGCAAGTCGATAACCCACTCACCCAACGTCCGCGCCGGGCGGTTACCCAGTAGCAGGATGCGGTCCGACAATAACAGCGCTTCGTCGATGTCGTGGGTGATCAATACGGCCGCCGAGCCTTGCTCACGATTGACCTTGAGCAACAGGTGCTGCATATCGGCGCGAGTCACTTCATCCAGCGCGCCGAAGGGTTCGTCGAGCAGCAACACTTGCGGCTGACGCGCCAGGCAGCGAGCCAATGCCGTGCGCTGGGCCATACCACCGGACAATTGCGCCGGGAACTGCTGGCGCGCAGGTTCCAGCCCTACCGCCGCAATGGCGTGGTCGACACGCCGGCGGCGCTCTTCAACACTCAAGTGCGGTTGGCGGGCGAAATCCAGGCCGAAGGCAACGTTCTTTTCCAGGGTCAGCCAAGGCAGCAGGCTCGGGTCTTGAAAGGCCACCACCACGCGCGGATGCGGGCCGCTCAATGGTTCGCCCAACACCTGCACGCGGCCAGCCTGAGGTGCCTGCAAGCCGGCCAGCACCCGCAGCAGGCTGGATTTGCCCACGCCGCTGGGGCCCAGGATCGACACCACTTCACCCGGTTGCAAGTGCAAGTCGAAGCCTTGCAGCACCGGCCCGCTGCCATACCCCAGGCAAATACCCTGGGCCGTCAATACCGGCTGGCTCATAGATTGGCCTGGCGATGCAGCTCGGTACGCAGTTGCACCAGGCTGGGTGTTACGATCGGCACAAAGGCCGACTCGCGCCAGCGCCGGGCAAAGCCGCTGCCATGGGCGGTCAAATAGGCCTTGCCACCGCTGGCTTGCAGTTCAAGCTGCACGGCGCTGGCGGCGGTTTCAGCCAAGGCGATGCGCAGCTTGAACAGCGGTATGGGCTCGGCGGTAAAACGCCCGGCCAACAGCCCGTTTTTAAGCTCGCTGACCAGATGATCCAGGGTCACGCGCAAGGCTTCCAACTCTTCGCGCAGCACAGTGCGACTGGCACCCAAATGGTGAGCCACTTCGGCTAGCGAACGCCGGGCCAAGCCAATCGACATGCCGCACTGCAAGCCCAGGAACGCCGGGCGTACCGCCGGTAAAAACTTGCGCGCATCCTCGTGCAGCAACCACTCGCGACTCAGCTCCACGCCTTCCAGGCCAAGCGCTGCGGTGTTGCTCGATTGCAGCCCGAGCAGCTCCAGGTCGCGTGAACGCTGTAACCCGGCCACCGAATCCGGAATCGCCAGGATAAACGGCGCGCCGCCGCCCGCATGCTCGATGGCCGCTGCAGCGACAAAGCCATTCTTGCGCAAGTTGGTCACCCAATGCAGGCGACCGTTGAGTGTCCAACCGTGGTCGTTGGGCTCGGCGCTGATCTGCAACGTCTCGATACCCGACAGAAACTTCATCGCATTCGACAGCCCGGTGGCGCCGGCCAACTTGCCGCTGAGCAGGTCTGGCATCAGTTGCTCGCGCAGGCGCTGATTGGGGCTCTGCAGCAAGTACTCGATAAACGAGCGCTGGCCCCAGCACACAAACGCCGCCGCCAGGGAATGGCTGGCCACATTGGCGATGGCCTCGACCGCCCCCGCCACATCACCCCCCAGGCCGCCCAATTGAGTGGGCACACCGATTTTCAGAATATTGGCTTCTGCCAGCCGCGGCAGCACTTCCTGTGGATCGCAACTGCCCACGTCCAGGGCCTGCGCTTGAACATCGAGCCAACGGCTCAAGATTGGGTCAAGCATTCATGTCTCTCCTTTTACAGCAGGTGGGCCAACGCCGAATCAGTTGTCCGGTTTTTCCCAACGGTATTGCGCCAGTTCCGGGTTCAGCGGGGTGCGGGCAAACACGTTAGCGAAGTTGCACAGGGTTGCCAGGCTGACACCCAGGATGACTTCCAGCGCGTGGCCGTCGGTGTAGCCGGCAGCGCGGAATGCCTCAAAGCCCGCGTCACTCACATCCCCACGGGTGGCAATCACTTCACGGGTAAAGGCAGCGAGTGTCTCATAGCGCGCGTCGGGCAACTCACCGCGGCGGCGCAAGGCCTCGATCACCTCCTCTGGCAACTTGGCTTTATTGCGGGCAACCGCCGTGTGGCCAGCGACACAGAAATCACACCCGTGGCTGGTGGCGGCAATCAATTGCACCACTTCGCGGTCGGCCAGGCTCAGTTCTGCCTTGGCATTCAAGCCGGACACGGTGATGTAGGTTTCCAGCGCGGCGGGTGCGTTGGCCAGTACCCCCAGCAGGTTAGGAATAAAACCCGAGCCTTTGAGCGCGTTTTCCAGGAAGGGTTTGGCCGCTTGCGGGGCGGTTTCAGGCGTGAGCAACGGTACACGGGACATGGAGTGGTCTCCTGTTGGGTTTGAATGCCCCAGTCTGTTGGTTCTAAAAAAAGCGCTCAATAGGCTAAAGTAGCGATTACTTGCTCTTGAGTCTTTCCATTAGATGAATTCGTCCGATGTTCTTGTCGATTGGTTATTAGATAGCCTCGAACTCAACACCAGTTTGTTTCACGTCGGCCGCTATTGCGGTGACTGGCACGCGAGCACCCATGGCCTGGCACAGGCGAGCTTCCACTTGATCGTGCAGGGCGAATGCTGGCTGCATATCGACGGCGATCCAACGCCCCAACACCTGAATAATGGTGACGCGGTGTTTCTGCTGCGTGATTTTGCCTTTCGGCTGTCCGGGCACGCCACGGCGGCAGGCGCCCAAGAGTGCCCACGCCGGCAGATGCTGCCCCTCGACAGCACGGCCACGGACGGTGTGGGATTAGTCTGCGGTTTCTTTCACTTCCAATCCGGCTTGTCGACGCTGATTGTCGACACCCTGCCCAGCTGGATCATCCTGCGCGCTGGCGACCCGTCGCTTGCGGCTGCACGCAATCTTTTCGAGTTGATCCTGCAAGAATGCGCACGTACGCCAGCGCCCTCTTCCGCGCTGCTTGAACGCCTTTGCCACCTGTTGTTCCTATACGTGTTGCGCCAGCAAGTGATCGACAACACCGAGCTTGGCGGCCTGGCCGCATTGGGTCGGGCACCGGCGTTCGCGCCTTTGCTGGAGCAATTGATCGCACACCCGGCCGAGCCCTGGAGCCTGGAAAGCATGGCGGCCTGTACCGGGCTGTCGCGCTCGGCATTTTTTAAACGGTTCAGTGAATTGTGCGGGCAGTCACCTGGGCAAGTGCTGCTGATGATCCGTATGCGTCACGCCTGTGAACTGCTCAAGGCGGACCAGACCGTGGCCGAGGTGTCCCTCGCAGCCGGGTATCAATCGGTGGCGGCGTTTACCCGAGCCTTCCACAAGGTCACCGGGCAACAGCCAGGGGCCTATCGCAGGGCGCAAGCCTAGCGTTGTAAACCCGTGCCGGGCCGCGCGCATAATTGCACCAGCCAATCGACGAACACCCGCACCCGCTGCGACAACTGCCGATGGGGTGGGTATAACGCGGTCAGCGCCATTTCCGGCACTGCCACATCGGCCAGTACCTGCACTAACGTGCCCTCGGCCAGTTGACGCAGGGCGTGATATCGAGGCGCCTGGATCAGCCCATATCCGGCTTCGCACGCAGCGAAGTAACCGGCGGAACTGTTCACGGCAACCACCTTCGACAGGTTGACCGGGCGCAACTCGCTGCCCAGCACAAATTCCAGGCCAAACCGTTTGCCGCTGGCACTGGAAATGTACTCGACCATTTGGTGACCAGCCAGCTGTTCCAGGCTGCTGGGCGTGCCCATGCGTTCAAGGTACGCGGGGCTGGCCAGCGTCAGTTGTTCCATCATTGCCAAGGGTCGTGCCACCAGCGATTCATCCAAAGCCGCGCCCCCGCGCAACACACAATCGACGCCTTCGCGGATCAAATCCACCGGGCGGTCGTTGAGGCCGATCTCCAACTCGATCTGTGGGTACAGGGCGGTGAACGTTGGCAAGGCCGGAATTACAATCAAGCTGCCAATGCCTGAGGGCATATCGATGCTCAACGTGCCCCGAGGGTTCTGGCGCCGCGTGGAAAACACTGCCTCGGTTTCCTCCAGGTCGGCCAGTAATTGCACACAACGCTGGTAGTACGCCGCGCCATCCAGCGTCAGGCTGACGTGGCGTGTGGTGCGCTGCAACAGTTGCACGCCGAGATGGGCCTCCAGTTGCTTGATCAGGATCGTCACTGAGGCGCGTGGCAATTGCAGGCTGTCGGCGGCCTTGGCAAACCCGCCCAGTTCGACAATCCGAGTGAACACGCGCATGGCGTTAAAACGATCCAAAAGGATGCTCCTGTGAAGATTGTTTAGATATCGCGAACAGTGATAGCACTTTTAGCTGGTTTATCTGCATTTTTTTCAAGGGTAACAATGGAAGCCACATCACAAGGAGCACCGCTATGCACACTCGACAATTAGGTAAAAACGGCCCGTATGTGTCTGCCATTGGCCTTGGCTGCATGGGCATGACCGATTTCTACACCCCCGGCACCGATACCACGGAAGCCACCGCAACCTTGCACCGCGCCCTGGAACTGGGCGTCAACTTTCTTGATACCGCTGACATGTACGGCCCGCACACCAATGAGCAATAGATCGGCAAGGCCATTGCCGGCAAGCGCGACCAGGTCTTCCTGGCCAGCAAGTTCGGTATCGTGCGCGACCCTGCCAATCCGGTGGTGCGTGGTGTAAATGGCCGGCCCGACTATATCCGCAACGCCATCGACGGCACCTTGCAACGCCTGGGGGTGGACACGCTGGACCTGTACTACCAGCACCGTATCGACCCCGACGTAGCCATCGAAGAAACCGTCGGCGCCATGGCCGACCTGGTGAAACAGGGCAAGGTGCGCTATCTGGGCCTGAGCGAGGCATCCGCCGCTACCCTGGAGCGTGCGCATAAGGTCCATCCCATCAGCGCCCTGCAAAGTGAATATTCGCTGTGGAGCCGTGACCAGCAAGACAACGGCTGCCTCGCTGCCTGCCAGCGCCTGGGCATCGCGTTTGTGCCGTACAGCCCGTTGGGCCGAGGTTTTCTAACCGGCGCCTTGAAAAGCCCGGATGATTTCGGCGCCGATGATTACCGGCGCTTCAGCCCGCGCTTTCAGGGTGAGAACTTTACGAAAAACCTGCAGCTGGTAGAACAGGTCAAGACCCTGGCGGCAGCCAAAGGTGTCACGGCCGGGCAACTGGCGCTGGCCTGGGTATTGGCCCAGGGCGATTACATCATCCCGATTCCGGGCACCAAGCGCCGCACCTATCTGCAAGAGAACGTGGAGGCGGTGTCGATTTCCCTCAGTGCTGACGAACTGGCCGCGCTGGATGCGATCTTCCCTGCCGATGCAGCCGCAGGCCTGCGCTACCCCAAGGAAGTGCTGGCCATGCTGGATATCTAGCTCCGGCTGGCCCCCCTCGTCCGGGCCGTTCTCAGAGGGATTGATGAACGGCCTGCCGACTCCCGTGCAAAGCGCGGGAGTCCGGCTACGCTCACAGCTCCTAGTGTAAAAACCGCCACACAGGAGGTGTGTCATGCACGCGACTGAGCATTCGGTCCGCTTGGAGCAGATCAGTCAGGAGCGCTTCATCCAGGCGCCGATCGACGCGGTTTACGACTATGTCACCCAACCCGACCGCTGGCACGAGTGGCACCCCACCTCCCTCAGCGCCGACACCGGCACCACCGGCTCATTACCGGTCGGCACGCGCTTTACCGAAATCATCGACCTGCTGGGCATACGCGTCCCCATGAGTTACCGCGTACAAATCGCCCGCCGCTCCAGCGAGTTCAAGACCGTCTTCACCTCCCTGGCGGTTGATGGCTCGATTCATTACTACTTGCGCGCTCATCAGGGCGGCACGCTGTTCACGCGGGTGCTGACTTATGAGACTGAACTGCAACTGGCGTCTTTGCATGAACGCATGGTCGCGTTGTCGTCAATTGCGCTGGACCGGCTCAAACAGCGGCTGGAAAACCAGGGCTTCGTATAATTTAGAAACATTACAACGACGTCACATTGCAAACATGCCCGCAAAAGCAGGGAGAATGCCCGGCTTATTGCCGCGCCTTCAGTGAGACACACGATGAAAACCCCATTGCGACTGGCCCTGCTCAGTGCCCTGTTCACCACCACCCTGGCCCAGGCCGCCGAACTGATCCCCATCGACGTACACCGCGACGCCAACTGTGGCTGCTGTAAAAAGTGGATCAGCCATTTGGAAAGCAACGGATTCAAGGTCAGCGACCACGTTGAAGCCGACATGAGCGCGGTGAAACAACGCCTGGGCGTCGCGCCACGCCTTGGCTCCTGCCACACCGCCGTCATCGACGGCAAATTCGTAGAAGGCCACGTGCCTGCCGAACAAGTCCTGGCTCTGCGCAAGCGCAACGACCTGCTGGGCCTTGCCGCACCGGGTATGCCCTTGGGTTCGCCAGGCATGGAAATGGACGGACGCAGCGAGGCCTATCAGGTCATTGGCCTGACCCGAGAGGGCAAAGACGTGGTGGTAGCGGACTACCCGGCTCACTGACCGGTGTTGATGGGTTACCTGGGGCTGTTCGCCGCGGCATTTGGCGCCGCGACGTTATTGCCCCTGCAATCGGAAGCCGTGTTGGTCGGCCTGCTGCTCAGCGGGCATTACAACCTATGGC
>NZ_WKCD01000267.1:0-7626 GCF_021606625.1 Pseudomonas sp. PA-4-8C | reverse complement strand
CCGGAAGCCTACCTGGGCGGGGCGGGCAGTGTGTTCGATGAGGCGGGGAAGGTGTCGGACAAGACCAAGCCGTTCCTGCAGGCGTTCATCGATGCCTATGGCAAGTGGGTAGAAAAACAGAAAGGCTGAAATTAGCCCGGCAGCTGTAGGCGCGAGCTTGCTCGCGAAAAACTCGAGGACAACGCGTTCATTCAGGATGTCAGCGTTGTCGTTACGATCCTCGCGAGCAAGCTCGCTCCTACAGTAGGGGGTTATCGAAGCCAGTTGGTGCGTGCCAGCTCTATGACCTCATCGCCACGCCCGCTCATCACCGCCTTGAGCATATACAGGCTGAACCCCTTGGCCTGTTCCAGCTTGATGCTCGGCGGCATCACCAGTTCCTGAGTGGCGGTCACCACATCCACCAACACCGGTCCATCATGGGCCAGCGCACGGCGCAGGGCCGGCTCCAGGTCTTCGGATTGCTCCACCCGAATGCCCAAGATCCCCATGGCATTGGACATGGCCGCGAAGTCCGGGTTTTTCAGCTCGGTGCCAGTGTCCAGGTAACCCGCCGCCTTCATCTCCATGGCAACAAAGCCCAGGGACGAATTGTTGAACACCACCAGTTTGACCGGCAATTGCAGCTGCGCCAGGGAAATGAAATCTCCCATCAGCATGGTGAAACCACCGTCCCCAGACATCGAGATCACCTGCCGTCCAGGGAATGCCGCCTGGGCGCCGATAGCCTGAGGCATGGCGTTGGCCATCGAGCCATGGTTGAACGAGCCGATCAGCCGACGCTTGCCGTTCATCTTCAGATAACGCGCCGCCCACACAGTGGGTGAGCCGACATCGGCGGTGAAGATCGCATCATCATCGGCCAGCTCGCTGAGCAAGCGCGCCACATACTGGGGATGGATCGGCCTACCAGCCTTGGACGGTTGCGCCAGGTCATCCAGGCCTTGGCGGGCTTTTTCGTAGTGCTTCAGGGAGGTGTCGAGGAAGCTGCGATCGGTCTTGCGGGTCAAGCGTGGCAGCAGCGCGGCGATGGTTTCACTGACGTCGGCGGCGATGCCCAGGTCCAAGGTCGCACGGCGCCCCAGGGCTTGTGGGTTGCGGTCCACCTGGATGATCTTGGCGTCGGTCGGGTAGAACTGGCGATAGGGGAAGTCGGTGCCGAGCATGATCAAGGTGTCGCAATCGAGCATGGCGTGGTAACCGGAGCTGAAACCGATCAGGCCGGTCATGCCCACGTCGAACGGGTTATCCCACTCCACGTGCTCCTTGCCCCGCAGTGCATGCACCACCGGCGCGCCGAGGGCGTCGGCCAATGCCACCACCTGATCGTGGGCACCGGCACAGCCGCTACCACACAGCAGGGTAACTTTCTCGCTGCTCTGGAGCATGTCGGTGAGGCGCTGCAGGTCCTGCTCGACCGGCACGGTGCGCGGTGCGTGCAAGGCCGGCCACGGCTTGAGCTTATCTTCCACCTCCAACAGCGATACATCTCCCGGAATCACCACCACCGCCACGCCTCGGTTGAGGATCGCCGAACGCATGGCACGGTGCAGCACCTGAGGCATCTGCGCGGGGTTGCTCACCAGCTCGATAAAGTGGCTGCACTCCTTGAACAGTTCCTGGGGATGGGTTTCCTGAAAGTAATTCAGGCCCACCTCCGAGGACGGAATTTGCGCGGCAATCGCCAGCACCGGCACATGGTTGCGATGGCAGTCGAACAACCCATTGATCAAATGCAGGTTACCCGGCCCGCAACTGCCGGCGCACACCGTCAACTCGCCGGTGGCCGCCGCTTCGGCACCGGCAGCGAAGGCGGCAACCTCTTCGTGGCGCACATGCATCCACTCGATGCTGTCCATGCTGCGCAGGGCGTCGGTCAGGCCATTGAGGCTGTCGCCGGTCAGCCCCCAGATACGCTTGATACCCGCTTGTTCCAGGGTGGTCGCCAACTGCTGCGCCAAGTTGATTTTCGCCATGAGGAACTCCAATCGTCAGTGAGGTTGAAAAACTGCTGATCAGTAGGGGACAGTTCAATCACGGCGAATGCTCCGCCTTTAATGTGAAGATTGCGTCATGCTCGCGCGGTATTGCCGCGTACGCCGCGCGATAAACCACTGGTCACAGGCCAATGCCAGCCAGGGCGCAACGTTGGGGTTGGGCAGGCGTCCGCGGCTCAGGCGGCGCATCTGGTCGCGTACCACGGCGAGGGTGGCGAGGGCGGCCAGGGGTTTGCGCTTCCATTCCATGGGCCGCAGTTGTGGGTTGAGGTCGCGACCTTCACGCCACTGTTTGATCAGTTGCGGCTCCAGGGTCAGGGCGGTGGCGATGCCGGCCATGGCGATGCCGCTGTCCAATACTTGCTGGACCACCGGCAAGCGGCGAATACCTCCGGTCACCATCAGTGGCATGGTGGCGATGCGCGCCATTTGTGTGGCGAAATCCAGAAAGTAGGCTTCACGGGCCAAGGTGCGACCGTCCCGCGCCTCACCTTGCATGGCCGGCGCTTCATAGCTGCCGCCGGACAACTCAAGCAAATCGATCGGCAGTGTATTGAGCATCTCCACTACTGCGCGCGCATCGGTCTCATCGAAGCCGCCGCGCTGGAAGTCTGCGGAATTGAGCTTCACCGACACACAAAATGAAGGGCTGACATTGGCCCGCACGGCACGGATGACTTCCAGCAGCAGGCGTGCGCGGTTTTCCAGGGAGCCGCCCCAACGGTCGGTGCGATGGTTGCTCAAGGGCGAGAGAAATTGGCTCAACAAATAGCCATGGGCGCCGTGGATCTGTACGCCGGTGAACCCGGCTTGCTCGGCCAGGCGGGCGCTGGTGGCGAAGCGCTTGATGACGTCCTGGATGTCGTCTTCGGTCATGGCCTTGGGTTTGGCGAACATCTTGGAAAAACTGCCCACATCCAGCGCAATAGCCGAGGGTGCCAACGCTTGTTGACCGAGGTTGGCCATGGTCTGACGGCCCGGATGGCTGAGCTGTACCCAGAAGTGCACACCCTTGGCTCGGGCTACGTCGGCCCATTCACGAAAACTGGCCAGGTGTTGTTCGTTTTCCAGCGCGACACCGCCAGGGCCGGTCATGGCGCGGCGGTCGATCATCACGTTACCGGTCAGCAGCAGGCCGGGCTCACCGTCGGCCCAGGTCTTGTACAGCTGCTTGAGTGCTTGGGACGGCGCCTGATGCAGGTCCGCCATGTTCTCTTCCATCGCGGCCTTGGCGATGCGGTTGGCAATGACTTGGCCGTTGGGCAGTTGCAGCGATTCGAACGGTGACATGGGTTAACTCCTGAGCAGGGGAGGTCTCAGGCTAAGCTTAAAGTTAACTTTAATGTCAAGCGGGAGTCGATCACACAGGATTGACGGGCGATGGAGCTGTAGGAGCGAGGGGGACGCCTAGTTCTTGCTCGCGAAAAACTCGAGGACAACGCGTTCATTCAGGATGTCAGCGTTATCGTTCAGGTTTTTCGCGAGCAAGCTCGCTCCTACAGGGACAGGAGCTTAGCGGCGGCGGAACAGCGGCAAAGGTTCATCGGTGGCCGCTTGATAGGTCACCGAGAAATCCTTGAGGCTTTCCAGCGCTTCGTACGGGTCTTTGTCCGCGCGCAAGGCGAAGGCATCGAACCCGCAGCGGTGCAGGTAGAACAATTGGTCGCGCAGCACGTCGCCAATGGCACGCAGTTCACCCTTGTAACCATAACGGTCACGCAGCAGGCGTGCGTTGGAGTAGTTGCGCCCGTCGGTGAAGGCGGGGAAGTTCAGGGCGATGACCTGAAAGTGCTGCACATCATCACCGATTTCTTCGGCTTCTTCATCGGCGTCCAGCCAAACACCCAAACCGCCGTCGCGGGCCTTGAGCGCGTGGCCGTGCTCGCGCCACAGTGCCAGCGGCACGATCAGGTCGTCGCAGTTGGAGATGCCGTCGAAGCTCGCGTCCTTGGGCAGCAGGTGCCAGGTTTCGTCGACGACTGCGTTGTTCTTAATGATTCGCTGCATAGACACGCTCCTTGAACAGGTCGATGCCGATGCGCTGGTAGGTGTCGATGAAGCGCTCATCTTCGGTACGCTGTTCGATGTACACGTCGATCAGCTTGCCGATCACCTCCGGCATGGCTTCCTGGGCGAAGGATGGGCCGAGGATCTTGCCCAGGCTCGCATCGCGGCTGGCGCTGCCACCCAGGGACACTTGGTAGAATTCTTCGCCTTTCTTGTCCACGCCCAGGATGCCGATGTGGCCGACGTGGTGGTGACCACAGGCGTTCATGCAACCGGAGATGTTCAGGTCCAGTTCGCCGATGTCGAACAGGTAGTCCAGGTCGTCGAAACGGCGCTGGATCGACTCGGCAATCGGGATCGACTTGGCGTTGGCCAGGGAGCAGAAGTCGCCGCCCGGGCAGCAGATAATGTCGGTCAGCAGGCCGATGTTCGGCGTGGCAAAGCCGCCTTCGCGCAACTCGCCCCACAGGGTGAACAATTGGCTCTGTTCAACGTCCGCAAGAATGATGTTCTGCTCGTGGGAGGTGCGCAACTGGCCGAAGCTGTAGCGCTCGGCCAGGTCGGCGACCGCGTCCAGTTGCTTGTCGGTGATGTCG
This sequence comes from Pseudomonas sp. PA-4-8C, assembly GCF_021606625.1. Taxonomy (NCBI): domain Bacteria; kingdom Pseudomonadati; phylum Pseudomonadota; class Gammaproteobacteria; order Pseudomonadales; family Pseudomonadaceae; genus Pseudomonas; species Pseudomonas sp. PA-4-8C. The sequence goes on along the minus strand of NZ_WKCD01000267.1, from coordinate 3,026 downwards.
CCTGGCGCTACGCCGGTAGGCTTGAGCGACAAGGTCACGGCCACATAGCCGGGCTTCTTGTGCGCCAGGGTGTTGCGCGTGCGCCAGCGGGCGAAGCCTGGGTGTTGCTGGTCGAGTGCGGCCAGCTCGGCGTCCTGATTGCTCAGGGCCTTGTACTCAGGGTCGACGAAGTGCTTGGCGACGCGGTGTACTTCGGCTTCGGTCAGGGTGGTCTGGCCGCCGCGCAGGTGTTCCATTTCGGCATCGACTTTCTGGGCAAACACCTCAGGAGTGAGCGCCTTGACCAGGATCTTGATCCGGGCCTTGTACTTGTTGTCGCGACGGCCGTAGCGGTTGTAGACCCGCAGGATGGCGTCGAGGTAGCTCAGCAGGTCCTGCCAGGGCAGGAACTCGTTGATAAAGGCGCCGACCACCGGGGTACGGCCCAGGCCACCGCCGACCAATACGCGAAAGCCCAGCTCACCGGCGGCGTTGTACACCGGCTCAAGGCCAATGTCGTGCACTTCGATGGCCGCACGGTCGGAAGTCGAGCCATTGATGGCGATCTTGAACTTGCGCGGCAGGTAGGCGAATTCAGGGTGGAAGGTGGTCCACTGACGCACGATTTCACACCACGGCCGTGGGTCGATCAACTCGTCGGCAGCGACGCCGGCAAATTGGTCGGTGGTCACGTTGCGCAGGCAGTTACCGCTGGTCTGAATGGCGTGCATCTGCACAGTCGCCAGTTCAGCCAGGATATCCGGCACATCTTCCAGGGCCGGCCAGTTGAACTGTACGTTCTGGCGGGTGCTGATGTGGGCATAGCCTTTGTCGAAGTCGCGGGCGATCTTGGCCATCATCCGCGTCTGGCGCGACGTCAGTTGGCCATAGGGTACGGCCACCCTCAACATCGGCGCAAAGCGCTGAACGTAAAGGCCATTTTGCAGGCGCAGAGGGCGGAACTCTTCTTCGCTCAGTTCACCTGCTAAGTAGCGTCGGGTCTGATCACGGAACTGCTTGACGCGGTCCTCGATGATGCGCTGATCGTATTCGTCGTATACGTACATATAGGTCCTGTTCTCGGCAAATCTGCGCGCACGGCCGCGCACTCCCAACGGAGCCGGCGCACGATACCAGTTTGCGTATATGCGCAAAAGTGATGTTTGGGTATATGTAAATAACCAAACTGACTAATGAGAACCGTTATCGCCATACCCACATTTGTCATGGGGACAAGTGTGGTCTTTACTGTGATCGAGTCTGAGTGCAGTCACCTATAAAACCGACAAGAGGCGATGCGATGAGCAATTCCACCAAAGCCCGTAAACCCGACAGTACCGTGGACGCCTGGGCCATTTTATTTTTGATCATCCTGGTGGTGGGAACCGCCGTGTTCTGGGTTAGCCACCAGTAAAGCAGCAGGTTGATTGAGCCTCGATTGAATATCTAATTGCCACTATCATGGCGCTCTATATTCAAGGTTCAGGCAACCATGTTGAAGGTTCTGATGGCGTGTGTGTGGTTGCTGGGGTCGGCGTACGGGGCAATCGCCCAGGCTGCGTCGGTGGTGTTTCTCAACCCTGGCCGGTCTTCGGAAACCTTCTGGGTCAGTTACGCGCAATTCATGCAGGCCGGTGCCAAGGACCTCGGCCTGGATTTGCGCGTGCGCTATTCCGAGCGCGACAACCAAACCACCCTGGCCCATGCGCGGGAGGCACTGCTGGGCACTGAACGGCCCGATTACCTGGTGCTGGTCAATGAACAGTACGTCGCCCCGCAGATCATGCGCATGGCCCAAGGCAGCGGAGTGAAGTTACTGATCGTCAGCAACGCGCTGACGCCCGACCAGGTGCAGCTACTGGACGCCTACAACGATACCGGCTTGATCGGCACGATGGTTGCCGACGACGAGCAGGCGGGCTACCTGATGCTCACCGACTTGATGCGCCAGCACGGCCCGGTCGCTCCGGGCACCACACTTGACCTGCTGGCGTTTTCCGGCGCCAAGACCACGCCGGTCGCGCAACTGCGGGTACAGGGTATGCAGCGTGCCCTGGCCGAGCACCCCGAAGTGCGCCTGCGCCAGTTGGTGTACGGTGAGTGGAGCCGCCAGCGTGCATTCGAGCAGGCCAGCCAACTGTTCAAGCGCTACCCGCAGACCGCGCTGGTCTGGTCGGCCAACGATGAAATGGCGCTGGGTGCCATGCAGGCCCTGCAAGACACTGGCCGCGTCCCCGGCAAAGACGTGTTGTTCAGTGCGGCCAACAGCTCACCTCAGATCCTCGCGGCACGCCTTGATGGGCGCCTGAGTACCCTGGTGGCGGGACATTTCACCCTGGGTGGCTGGGCAATGGTGTTGATCCATGATGAGGCCAAGGGGGTGGATATCGGCGCCCGTGGCGGTCGCAACCGCCAGCAGGCGTTGTTCCAGTTGATCGACGCCGCCCAGGCACGCCGGCTATCGGGCCCCCTGCCATCGGTGGATTTTCGCGCGTTGTCAGCGGTGGGCAAGCCCGCGTCCTACCGTTACCCATTCAGCCTGCAACTGTTGCTGCGTTAAACCCCGGCCAGGTGCAGCACCAGCTTGACGATGCCAAACAGGGTCAAGGCAAACACCGCGGTGAACAGGATACCCAGCAGCACAAAGTGGCTGGGCTTGCCGTGGGTAAAGTCGCGGGCGCGGTTCTTGCCACTCTGTACACCAAAAGCCGCTGCCATGACGCTGTGCACCATCTGCCAGAAGGTGGGTGGTTTGTTGTCAGTAGGCTCGTCCATACAGCCCTCGTCTGCAAGGTGGTCCTAGAGAGCATAGACAACCCGACGGCGTCTGCTCATGTCACAGTACCTCCAGCCCAAGAAACAGCTCCTGGTCCAGCGGCGGCCTGATTTCGGCTTTTTCCAGGTTCACCACCGCGCGGTTGTCGGAGCGCGCCTGTTCGATCAGTTCTCTGCGGGTGAAGCGGCGCTCGGCGATGGTTTTCAGATGGCCGAATGCCGGTGTGGAGGGCGGGGTATCCGCGGCGGGGTAGTGGAAGTGGGCGTACCAC
>NZ_WKCD01000266.1:0-7649 GCF_021606625.1 Pseudomonas sp. PA-4-8C | reverse complement strand
TTCATGGGCAGGCCAGTACAGGAAGAGAGTGCCAATGTGTGGTTAGGACCGTCCAGATGGTTCCATTGAAACTCGCTCTTCCAACAAGGTGAAAAAACCCGCACAAGCCCCTGGTGCCTTTTGCAAATTACTGCACAAAAGCGCCACGAAATTAAAGTATTTATATATATAAATCATTGGGTTATGCGCAGATTCTCCTTTGGCACAGGCAGTGCAAAAGAGGTAAACGCCGAAACTATTTCGACTGCGTCTACCTTAAGGAAAAATCATGAATATCCCTATTGAAGCCTTAGCTCACCTTGGTGGCAGTTCGCCTCAATTCATGCTCCATCTGACAGACGACCAACAGAAAAAACTCCGACGTTTCATTCACAAACGGGTACTCAACCCGGAAGACGCGGATGATCTTTTGCAACTGACATACTTGGAGGCCTGGCGCAATCGCGAGCGTTTCAGTGGTACCGCGACGCTGAGTACCTGGATGTGCGGTATCGCGCAAAACCTGATCCGCAACCACTTTCGACGCCTATATGCCAAGCCTGCACATTGCGAATTCGATGAGTCGCTGTGGCACGGACAGGAAGAAAGCCACAGCCTGGACTGGGAATTCGAGGTCAACCGGCGACTGGAAAATACCCTGAGCGCGATCGATCACTTGCCCACAGAAATGCGTAGGACGTTGTATGCCTCGCTGGAAACCGACGGCAGCTACCAGGACACCGCCGACGTACTGGACATTCCTATCGGCACCGTGCGCTCGCGCCTGTCACGGGCACGCGAACAGCTCAAGCGCGTCACCCACCCCCCACTGCACACGTAAGTTGAATTAGTCGGTCAAGCGTTGGGCGACAGGGATATCTGCCCAACACTGTCGGACTTGGCCCCCGAGTAAACCTTCAAAGACACCGAGCTTCTTCTACTCCCCTCATCCACGGTGCATTCGCCACCGCCCGTCGCCAAAATCAGCGCTTTGGCTTAAACAGTTGAAAGCGTAGAAAAATTTTCAACAAAAACGCTTGACGCATTGCCGTTCCAAGCGAATAATGCGCGCCACTTGGCTACATAGCTCAGTTGGTTAGAGCATAGCATTCATAATGCTGGGGTCCGGGGTTCAAGTCCCTGTGTAGCCACCAAGTACCGATTTATAGAGATCCAAGGATGTCTATAAATTACCTCAAGAAGCCCGCCTCGTGCGGGCTTTCTTGTATCTGGACGTCCAAGCTGGTCCACCTACATCCTTCACATCTTGTATGCCTCCATGTATGCTTCAATAAAAATTGAACTGGAGGCATACACGAGTGAAACGCAGCGATATTAAACGCCGTCCTCTCTCCGATACCGCACTAGTCAATCTCGCTCCCGAAGCGGGGGCCTACCGTGAGCTAGACAGCTCGGGGCTGTATTTCAGAGTAAAGCCTAACGGGCAGAAGTCGTGGGAGTTGCGCTATAAGAAGCCCGACGGCAAATGGTCGTGGCTCGGGCTTGGCGGTTACCCAGAAGTCAGCGGCGCCCTTGCTCGGCAAAAAGCTGCTGAATTGAGATCGGATGCAGCAGAAGGCAAAAATCCGATAGCCTCCAAGAAAGCTAGAAAAGCTGCGGAGATAGCAGCAACAAACGAAACCTTTGAAGTCTTGGCTCGTGAATGGCATACGTCTCGCTTGGCTGGCTGGGATGTCGGCACAGCAAAAAGAGTCCTTGGAGCCTTGGAACGCCACGTGTTCCCTCTTGTCGGAAAACGTCCTTATGTCTCCATCATGTCGATGGAATGGATGGAGCTTTTGAGAGGGCTCGAACGTCAGGGAATCCTCGAGCAGATGAGTCGCGTGAGGGCTTACTGCAAAGACATCTACGACCTGGCTCGCGTAACCGGCAGGGCGATGAACAACCCCTTAGAGGGGGTTCATAAATTTCTGTCATCGGGAAAGGCCGAGAACTACGCCCATGTCTCCCTGGAAGAACTTCCCGCACTGCTCAGAGCAATACGATCATACCCACACGCCAGGGATATCCAGCTTGGCCTCCAACTGCTTACTCTCATGGCTGTCCGCCCCAGCGAGCTTCGAGAGGCATACTGGGCTGAGTTCGACTTTGACAAACGGCTTTGGACCATCCCCGTTGAACGCAAAGGCCGTAAAAAAGGGCGTGAACACCTTGTACCACTCTGCAAGCAGGCACTAAGCGCTCTTACTGAACTAAGGAAAATCACGGGAGCGTACCCATTGCTGTTCCCTGGTCGAAGTGATCGAACCAAGCCTCGCAGCGATACCGTTTTTCTGATGGCGCTAAGGCGCCTTGGTTACGAAGGACGACAGACCGGACATGGCTTCCGTCATATTGCAAGCACCGTACTCAACGAGCACGGTTTTCCAGCGGACCACATTGAAGCCCAGCTCAGTCACAAGCCGTCAGGTGTCCGAGGGATCTATAACAAGGCTCAGTACCTGGAGCAACGTACGACAATGATGCAGTGGTACGCCGATTATCTTGACGGGCTTGAACAGGAAATATCAGAGCCGTATAAAACTACGGCCTCTTAGCTTCTTGCCCAGTGAAGAGAGTCCGCAGAGCGTCCTGATAGGCTTAGCTTGAAGTCGACCATTTAGGTTGCGGGATGCCACAGCTTGGTGAGCATTTATCCAAATTGAGCTGACTGTCAGCTTTAATACTTTCACACCGCCTACGAATTAGCGCTGTTGTTAACTCGTAATAGTAGACGGTAGCTGGAGCTGAGCATCGCAGGTAGTGCTTCAGAAACCATCTCACGTGCTTTTCTCTCCAGGACCAGGGCGTCGCGCAACCCCAACGCTCACGAATCGCCTCGTGCATCCTTTCTGCTTGCCTGATGTGCCGCTGCCGCGTGGCATGCGCACCTTTAAGCAGAGGGCTCAAAAACAACTCCATATCGAACTCGGACTTCATCGATGACCTCCGATGTAGGCACTCACAACGTCGATGCGGTTATGCCCCAACTCGTGGCTGATCTGCTGGCGTGCACACTGATCGAGTGCTCGATCCTCTCGATGACAACGACCGCCATTGATGGGCGCGGAGAAGCCGGTCAGTTGCTCATAGCGCTCACAGGCGTAAGCCGCCCGCAGCTCATGAAAACCTTTCAATCCATGCTCATGCAGAATGTCCCGTGCCGGTCGCACAACTACCTGCATAAAGTCTTTGTAGCTTTCGTCGGGCGCCAACAAATTCCGGCTGCCATTGGGTGAGTTCGCGCTGGCCCAATCCAGGGCATCGCGAACTTGATCCGTTACCGTAATCCAGCGCGGTGCCGATGCGCCTGATCGACCGCCTTTGGTGCCATCCTGGATGTTGATCTTGCCCAGTTGCCGACCCTCACGTTGCAGTCGGGGCAGATCGGCCAGGATCGCTTCGCGCAGGCGCATACCAGTCTCACGGGCGAGGAGCACAATGGCACTCACCCTCGATTGCTGACGATCTGACAGAGTCCGCGCGATCAACTCGACCTGCGCACGGTCTTGGCCTTGCGGAGCCTCACTACGCACGCTTGAGCGCTGCAAGCCAAGCGCCTTACTCGGACTCGGGATTTTGACGTACTGATCACCGCGCAGCGCGGCCATCGTTCGGTTCACGCTGGACAGTCGGTTCTGCGCGGTGGCAATGCCGACGTTGCCCTGATCAACCTGCTCCCGCACGTGGACGGCGTACCGCATGAGGATCTCGCGGTCTATCTGGCGCGCGTCGTTGACCCTCGGCCCTTCATCGGATCGACACCAATGCACGAACGCCTGCCAGCGATCACTATGGGCTTTGACGGTAGCAAAATGGCCGTCGCCAAACAGGTCTTTCAGTGCTTGCGGTCCAGCATAGCTAAGCTGGCGACCGAAGCCGAAATTGCGCCCCGCTCGCTTACCGACCCGAGCCATTTTTCTGTTCCTGATCGACTGCCGCGAGATCATGCAAAAGGGCTCGCCAGTGCGCACTTACAATCGCGAACTGAGCCCAATCAGTCGGGCGAAAACACAGCGTGTTGTCAGTGACGTAGAGATGCACGCCCTGCTCTTTCAACAACTGAATGATGGCTGTCGTCGAGGTGATAGTTTTACGGGTGGTGGCGACACCGGCGACAGCGGCGACATCCCTTGCCCTGCTTGGCTTTGAGCGTGGCGACAAAGTGGCGACAGTAGCGGCGACAAATTGCGCTTTCGGCTCCTTTTCGCGCTGAGCCAGATGGTTGCGCAGCGCTTCATCAAGATTGAACATGGCGCACCTCGAAGGTGTGGCCGTCGGTGATGAGCCACTGATGATCAATCAACTCGACCAGCAGCTTGGCGGCATGACGACTGCTCTTGCGGGCAAAGCGGGGACCGTTGCGATTCAATTCACGAATACTGAAACGCTTCCAATCTTTGACCTGTAGCCATCGCAGCAGCCGGTCTGCCTCCTCTTTTACTCGACACACTGGCTCCTGCTCAGTCAGGCGCTGGATCTCGGTGAGGTAGTAGCCGACTAAAGCGGAGGCACGCTGGATATGGTCGACCTCCACGGCGCTGCTCTCCTCCACAACTGCAAGAATGCCGGCGACGCGCAGCAGGTTATCGGCGGCCTTTGATCCGCTGGGCCGTACGCTGGCCAGCTCGCCAAACTCCCCCAGCTGAGCTTCGATAGCATCATGCAAATCAATCCAGCGACGGCGGGCCAACGGACTGAGGGTCAGCGGTGACAGCTGCAGAGCACCGTCAGCGGAAAGTGACCAAGGCTTATGAAACAGGGCCGAAAGGCGGTGGTGATATCGCTTTAGGACGGCGTCTTTCGACAAGTCGACAGCCTGATAGCTACGTTGTCCAGCCAGGCTGGTGGGCCAGGTCATCAGGCAGCGTCCGAGGATGCCTTGCCCCTGGAGCAACGGATCACTTAGTAACTGTATGGCCAAGTACGGTTGCAACATCAGGTGCAGGCTCACGCGTCGGTCATAGGCTCGCAGGCTTTCACCTGCCATGGAGCGCGCGCGATCTATCGGACTGCCATCCCAGAGTGACGACAAGGTTGTTACCGCTTTCAAGCGGTTATCCCGACTCATGGTGCTGCTACCGAGGAATTGTCCACCCTCATCACAGAACAGCCCCATGCTAGGCAGGTCATGACAAAGCCCCTTCACTAGGGCCTCGATAGTCGGGTCCGTGGTGATCAGCCGAGGGGCTGAGGGCTCCGCTTCGAGTGACATTCCGTTCGCGGACTCAGGATCGGCAGGCTTGATACGCTGCGCCTGTCGCTGTGCGGCACGGTACCGGGTAAGTTGTTCGCGATAGCGCTGCCACTGCTCACGCTCCCATTGCCGTGCTGGCAGCAATGCACATCGATCTGCCGCCGTTTTACGATCCCCTGACGCGGCCACCGTGATCAGGTACAGCGACAGCGGATAACTGCGCCCGTCGAGCTGTAAGCCCGCATGACCTTGAGTGGCCAGAGCCGAGGCAGCCAACATCGATTGTGCGGCCAGTGCTTGGGGCACGCCGATGACCTCGGCCATGCGCTCTACCGCAGGCCCAAGAATTCCACCCAGTGCCTGCACCGGATAAGCCTGGGCGACGGGATTCGACTCAATCAGCGGTCGAGGTCGTCGTGGTTGTTCAAGCTTCGGATCTAACTGCTGCATGGGCCCTCTCCTCGTTCATTGCTGGTTGCCCTCACGTAGTCCCGCCACGGATGTTGAGTGTTATCAGGGATCAAGGCCCCTGCGGCCTGTGAGGTGTTCACTGACGCGGAACGCACGGCTCCTTACGACCGGGAGCGAGGGCATAAACCCATGAATCTGGCCTCCTTAGACGCATCCGAAGATGCGGGCGGGTGGAGGCTGTGCCGACTGACGAGTTCGGCACCTAGAGATCCTGGGTGAGAGAAGGCAACAACATCGACATCTGGCGCATGCCTGACTGTCAGTCAGGTGCAGCCTTTCCATAGGTTGCGGCACCAGTGGCTGTGTCGTTGTGGATGGCGACGAATCGGATTTGTCAGGCCGATTGTCACGAGGAGAGTTGCGGCAATGCCTTGTACGACGTGGCTTGCAGCAGTGGTACGAGCGCCCGTCTCTTTCCAGGAGAAAGAGACGGGCGCAGTCTGGCGCAGCGAGGTGTGCAGAGAGGTGAGGTTGCTGCAGCGCAGCGAGGTAGGTCCATCGTCTGCCGCAGTGGACAGATCAGTCGAGTAGGCATCCATCACTCTTGGGGAGTGACCGTGCGAACCGCCGGACGCTAATCGCACTTGGGGAAGAACCATCACGCAAGTGGCGTAGCCTTGAAGGTTCTGGCTACCTGGGCAGGTGCTGTCAACGACAGCGATCCATGCGCCAATTTTTATACCCACTCGAAAAGACGGTCAAGCGTCACGGCCAAAGCGTGCAAAAAGTGGCGACTGTCGCCACTTTTGTCGCCACGCTGCAGGGCATGTCCGACGTGGGTTGTCGCCGGTGTCGCCGGTGTCGCCACTGCTCTAGCCATGACCACGGCAAGATCCGTTCTTACAATGTGGCGGCACTCGAAAAGTGATTACTGATGGGTAACGAAGGCTTGATGCTTATTGAAATTCAAAATGAGATTGTGGAACGAAGTGGCTCGAAAAAAACGGCTGAACCCTCCAACCGGCGCGATCAAAGATCGCTGGATCGGAGGGTTTGGCGGGAAAAGCAAAATCTCAAACGTCAAATACAGCCTCAAGCATCAAGCTAGTTGATTGGGAAGTGGCGGCTTCACGCCCCATGACCAGCGGCTGCTGCAAGCATGCAGTATCAATAAGATATACATCCGAATGAGGCTGCCAGCCAATCGACTATTTTTCTTCAATTCAGTTAAGCTCGGTACCGTAGTTTTTTTCGACGATGCACTTCAACAGGAGAGTCAATGCACAAGGTTTTGCTTGCCGTCAGAGCCATCCAGAAAGGTGATGTGTTCGGCTATTACAGCCATCAACTCACCCTTCCCTTCGCACCGTTCCCAGGCCTTCGTTTTGAGCAAGGAACCAGTTGCACGTTGTGGAAAACGATGACTGGCTCGGAGCTTGCTCCATCTGTTGAGCAGGTCATCTACGACTTGGATGAGGAACAATTCGTCTGCCTATTTGATGTGGACATCCCATTGAAGGCATCTTTTTGGACTGATGATGTAGGTCTGAAGCCCGGATCTGTCAGCGCTATCGGCGAATACTTCCGTAACATGCCCATTCATAGGTAGCTAAGAGCCCAGTACGCCAGCCTTTTCATAAGGAATTATTACGATGAGCGAAACCATGACTGCCGACGAACTCAATCTACTTCTGGACAACATTCGCCTAGAGATTGGTTACCAAGGGGAGGTTACGACCCTCACCTTGAAGCCGCGTCAGGCAGAAGAAATTGATGCTATCAAGAACGGCCTTTACGTTGAGGGGCGTACCTTTCAGTTCAACTCAGCGACCAACAAGCTCACTGTTGACTCGACGAATTGCCCCGTCCACGAGTGATATGTACTAAGGCTGACCCACCGAGCTTTTTCACACATACGCAAGGATGCGAGCAATGCCCGTGCTCAAGAAAAGTCTTTCGAAAAGCCTCATAGCCGTAATCGCCTCAGTTGGTGGCGCCTGCCTTGAAGCCACTACCGACATAATCAAGAAAAACCTCGAGCCCGCGTTGATCAGCGTACGAA
>NZ_WKCD01000265.1:0-7654 GCF_021606625.1 Pseudomonas sp. PA-4-8C | reverse complement strand
GTGTACACAGGGGGCCAAGCCCTATCGCCTTTGAATCTGCACCGTGGCAAACGTCGGCTCGTCACGCGCCTGCTCCAGTACATCCCTGGGTTTTTGCGGGGCCAGGGATTGCCCCTCTGGCCGTAACGCAGGCGGCGGATGCAGGCGCATGTCCGAGCGCTCATCGCTGGGCGCCACGCCGAAGAAATCCCGGTAGCACTTGGAAAAATGCGGCGTGGAGACAAAGCCGCAAATCACCGCCAGTTCGACAATCGAAATGGGCGTCTGCATCAGCAACTGGCGGGCACGGGTCAGGCGCAGCTTGAGGTAATAGCGCGATGGCGTGCAGTACAGGTGCTTCTGGAACATACGCTCCAACTGGCGGCGGGACACGTGCACGTAGGCGGCCAGTTCATCGAGGTCGATGGGTTCTTCCAGGTTGGATTCCATCAGGGCGACCACTTCTTGCAGCTTGGGCTGTTGCGTGCCGAGCAGGTGCTTGAGCGGCACGCGTTGGTGGTCGCGCTCGTTGCGAATGCGCTCGTACACGAACATCTGGGAAATCGCCGCCGACAGCGTGTGCCCGTGATCGCGGCCGATCAGGTGCAGCATCATGTCCAGCGGTGCAGTGCCGCCGGAGCTGGTGAAGCGGTTGCCATCGAGCGTGAACACGCTGGAGCTGACCTTGACGCGGGTGAACGCCTCCTGCATCGACGCCATCAGCTCCCAATGCACGCTGCACTGGAAGCCATCGAGCAACCCCGCCTGGGCCAGCGCCCAACTGCCGGTGCACACCGCGCCGAGGCGTTTGCAGTACAGGCGCGCCTGGCTGCGCAACCAGGCGATGAGCGCAGGGCTGATAGCCTGTTGAATGCCGACGCCGCCGCACACGATCACCGCATCGAAGCCGCGCTGGTCCTGCGCGCACGCATCCGGGGTCACCGACACGCCATCGCTGGCCCACACCGGCTGGCCGTCCAGGCTCAGGGTTTGCCAACGGTAGAGTTCTTCGCCCGCCAATTGGTTGGCCATGCGCAGCGGCTCGACCGCACATGACAGCGATATCAGGGTGAACTGGTCCAGCAGCAAAAAGCCGATGGTCTGGCAAACAGGTGCCTCGGTTTCCATCACCGCTACCCCACAGGCGTGATCAGGAATGTTCCAGCGCCACCGCCTTGGGTGCCCGGTTGTGCTGGCGCGCCGTAACCAGGCCGATGAAGGAAATCACCAACGCCAGGCCAATGGTCGAGGACACTTCGGTGCGGTGCTCGGGCGTCACCATCATCACCCCCAGGGCCAGGCAGATGAACACGATCACCAGGTAAGTCAGCCAGGGAAACAGCCACATACGAAAGGTCAACTCGACGTTTTGCCGAAGCAGCAAGCGACGCATACGCAGTTGCGAGATAGCGATCACCAAGTACACCAACAACGCGATGGCGCCGGAGCTGGCGAGCAGGAACTGGAACAGACCGGCCGGCATGAAGTAGCTCAGCAACGTAACGCCCGCACCGATGATGGTGCTGGCGATCACCGCCGCCCGGGGCACGCCCGCCTTCGAGGTGATTTTAAGTGCCGGTGGCGCATCGCCGCGTTTGCCCAGGGAAAACAACATGCGCGAGGAAATGTAGATCGAGGAATTCATGCAACTGGCTACCGCGATCAACACCACCACATCGACCATGAACTTGGCGTTGGGGATGTTCATAATTTCCAGTGCACGCTGATAGGAACCCACGGAGGCCAGCAGCGGGTCGTTCCAGGGCACCACGGAAATCACAACGGAGATCGACAACAGGTAGAACACGCCGATGCGCCAGATCACCGAACGCGTGGCCTTGGCGATGTTCTGGGCCGGGTTGCTCGATTCCGCTGCGGCGATGGTCACCGCCTCAGTGCCGATGAAGCTGAACATGATGGTAATGAACGCGCCTACCACCGCCGACAGGCCGTTGGGGGCAAACCCGCCATGTTCTTCCATCAAGCGGCTCAAGCCGCTGGCTTCGCGATCCGGGATCCAGCCCATGAGCACGCTGAAACCCAGGCCGATAAAGCCGATGATGGCAATCACCTTGGCCATGGCGAACCAGAATTCGAATTCGCCGTATTTGGCCACGCTGAACAGATTGGTGATCACCAGCAGAACGATTGAAACCAAGGCAAACAGCCAAGCATCGACCTGAGGGAACCACTGGTTGAGCACGTGCCCGGCGGCCAAGGCTTCGATGGGAATGACCAGCACCCAGAACCACCAATACAACCAGCCGATGGTGAACCCCGCCCAAGGGCCGATGGCCTGATCGGCGTAGGTGGAAAACGAGCCGGTGTCCGGGCGCGCCACCGCCATTTCCCCCAGCATGCGCATGACCAGCACCACCAGCAGGCCGGAGAACAGATAAGCCAGTAAAACCGCCGGCCCCGCTGCGGCGATGGCATGCCCGGAGCCGACAAACAACCCCGCGCCAATAATGCCGGCGATGGACAACATGGTCACGTGACGCGGCTTGAAGCCCTGCGCCAGCTGACCGTTGGAATCGTTGCAGTTGAGGCTAGTCATTGTTTTTGTTGTTCTCGGGCGGCCAATGACCCTCACCTTAAGTGCCCGAGGCCAGGCGCAAGTAGCCTGGTTACGCCATCATCGAGTCTGATATCGACATGGGGAATGGTGGCACCCTGAAGTAACGGGCGGCGCGCCCTACTCTTGCGCGCTGCGTATCAACGACCCGAACAGCTCGCCATGCGGCATCTTGCTCAGCTCGATATCGGCATTTTCGAACCACTCCCGCCCGGCTTCCGGGTGCGGCCCGCTCAGCACCACCACGCCACGTTCGTAGGTGTACCGCGCCGCCGCCACATCGCCATTGTGGTAAGTAGCGATGACCTTGTAGGGCGCAGCGGCGCTGGCTTTGGGAAAATACGGGCCGTCCTGATAGAACACAGAGTCAGGCTGCCCGTCCCACGTCACCCGCACGGCGGCGTCTTCAATGCCGGCCACTTCAAAACCGGGACGGCCGGCTTCGGTGTCGAGGGCCTGGGGGATCAGGCCGAGGTTGTTGTCGTCGGCCAGGTAGGCGCCCATGCACAGGCCCAGGTAGCGGCCGCCCTTGGCAACGTAATCGCGGATAGCTTCGGCACGCGCATCGCCCAGGCTGTCGAGGGCGGCCGGGATGTCCTGGCCGCCGCCGGGTTGCACGTAGAGATCGTAGCGCGCCAGGGTTTGCGGGGTGATGTCGATGGGTTCGTCGGCGCCAACGAAGTCGATCTGGTAATTGGGGTTCAAGCGCTGCAGGGCGGTTTTCACGTTTTCCGAGCAATCCGGGCAACCCGCCAAGCCACGGTAGATGGCGACATGGGTGATGGGGCCTGCGCCATGTACGGGTAAAGGATGCAGCGTAGCAAAGGCGAGAAACGTGGCAGCGAGGGCAGGCAGTTTCATGGGTAGGCTCAACGGTCAGTTGAATGGGGTTGATCCAGACGTGGCAGCGCCAAGCCTATAACGATGAGCCTTTTGAATTCGTGAAGAGTTGTAAATCCAGCTCGGCCATTTATCCGTTTCCCAGCATCTGCCATAACGACGCGCCTACTCCGGTAATACTCTCACCGGCGATCAGCCCCGCCGCTGCCGTGATCGCAAAGCGCTGCGTCACACTTGGCCAGCGACAGCTCACGGCCCAGGTCATGATCGCGCCCAGGGCCATCATCAGCGACACCGATGCAGGCAAGACAAACGCCAGTCCCAAGGCTGCCGCACTCGGCAGGTAGCGGGCGCGGTGTGTGGGTAATGTGCTGTCGAGGATGCCCAGCAGCACGCCGAACAAGCTTGCAATGCCGATGGCCCAGCGGATGCTGGGGGACAGTGAATCCAAACCGTGGGTCAGGGTTTGGGCCACCGCTTTCCAGGTGGCGACGGCCGGGGCCGGCCATTGTTCGGTGAGCAGCATGGTCTGAGGGTCGGGGATCAGCGCCAGGTACGCGAATACGCCGACGATGCTGCCGACGAAAATCCCGAGAATCTGGGCGATAACCTGTTTGTGCGGCGTCGCGCCAATCGCCTTGCCCACCTTGAAGTCATTCATCAGGTCCGTGCACTGCCCCGCCGAACCGCCGGCGGTGTTGGCGCTCATCAGGTTGATCGGCACCTGGCCCGGCGCAACGATGCCAAAGCTCAGTTGGGACAGTTGCCCGATGGCGCCAATCGGCGGAATACCGGTTGCCCCCACCACCCGCGCCGCCACGGCGGCCAGGCAGATCGCCAGGGGAATGGTCAGCAGCGCCATCCCAAGGTTGATACCGAACAACAGCGCTTGCAGGCTCACCACCAGCGCGATCGCCAAGGCGAACCCCACGGCAGGCCCAGGCTTGGGAACCGCCCAGGGCGTGCCGCCAGTCGCTCGGGTTGAGCGATGCAACGCCCACAGGCGAATCGCCAGGGACGCCAGGGTGGAACACACCATCAGGCTCACCCCGGGCCACAGCAGCCACTCCACCAGCGCGGCAAATTGTGGGCCGCTGCTGTCGGCGGGCAGGCTCACCAAGCCATTGGCCAACAGCCACGGCCCCAGCCCGCCCCATGCCAGCAAGGCGCCGAGCAGCAGGGTCAGGCCTACGCGAATGCCGATGATGCCGCCGAACCCCAGCAACAGCAGGGAGGGGTCGGCGGTGAAGGTCAGGCGCTCCAACTGGGCGTTCGGCGACCAGCGCGGGAAGGCCCACATGAAGGTATCCACCCACTTGACCAGCCCGGACAACAGCGCCGCGCCGAGCAGCACTTTCAAGCGCGTGGCGGCTTCGCGGCCATGGTTGTAGATGTGCAGCAGGGTTTCCAGGGTGGCCATGCCTTCGGGAAACTTCAGTGCCTTGTCATTGAGCAATGACGGCCGCAGGTACCACGCGATCCAGATCCCCAGGAAACTTACCGAAAACACCCAGGCAATCATCGGCAGCGCTGCCAGTTGGTTACCCGTCAGCAGGGTATACGCCGGGATAGGCGCGACCAGCCCGCCGGAAATGATCGACGCCGCGGCAGAGGCCACGGTCTGGTTGATATTGCTCTCGTGCAGGGTCCACGGCAGGTGTTCACCGGAACGCTTGGCCAGGCCCTGCCAGAGGCCATAGCCGATCAGCAAGGCGATGATCGACATATTGAACGACCAGCCGATCTTCAAGCCTGCGTACACGTTGGAGGGGGTCAGCAGGATACCCAGCACGATCCCGGTGATGACCGCCCGCAGGCTCAGTTCGCGCTCTACAGGCGCGATTGACGAGGTGGAGTGCATGCAGATTCCTTTCGAGAAAAGCCAGTGCCACCTCTTAAGTGAGCGCTGGGAGACTCGAAGGTTCACCTGCCAAAGCGGGTTAAACCGGTAAGGGACAAGCCCCGGTCACCTTCTGTAGGAGCGAGCTTGCTCGCGAAAAACCCAAAGGCGCCGCGTTCATCCAGGAAACACGCGTTATCGTTTACGTTTTTCGCGAGCAAGCTCGCTCCTACAGGAGGCGGTGTCGGTGGGCCCGCTATTTGGCGAACGCGTATTCCCCGCCCCGCTCCACCGCCTTGCGGTATGCCGGGCGCGCCTGGAGCTTTTGCAGCCACGCCGCGAGGTTCGGGTAGGCCTGCAATTTGCCCTGGGCCTGGGCGACTTCGCCGATAAAGCTCATCTGGATATCCGCGCCGCTGAGTGCGTCGCCCACCAGGTACGGCGTGTGGCCCAGCACATCATTCAGGTAGCCCAGGTAGTTGGCCAGTTCCGATTCGATCCGCGGATGCAGCGGTGCACCCGCTTCACCCAGGCGTCCGACGTAGAGGTTGAGCATCAGCGGCAGCATGGCCGAGCCTTCGGCAAAATGCAGCCATTGCACATAGCTGTCGTAGGCGTCGGTGGCCGGGTCGGGTTGCAGTTGGCCGTTGCCGTGGCGGCGGATGAGGTAGTCGATGATCGCAGCAGATTCGATCAGCACGCGGGAACCGTCTTCGATCACCGGGGATTTGCCCAGGGGGTGGATGGCCTTGAGTTCAGGCGGCGCCAGGTTGGTCTTGGCGTCACGCTGGTAGCGCTTGATGTCGTAGGGCAGGCCCAGTTCTTCAAGTATCCAGAGAATGCGTTGTGAGCGAGAATTGTTGAGGTGATGGACAGTGATCATAGCGGACAGCTCCGTTAGGGATAAGCAGAAGACTACACGTCGGAGGTGAAGTGCCCTGAATGTTGTTCGCCTAAAGAGCAAATCACGTAATATCGCTCAAGGCTCGACTGTTCCACAGCAAAGGACTGCACATGCAACGCATCGTGATACTGGGTAACGCAGGCAGTGGCAAATCAACCCTGGCCCGCGACCTTGGCAGGCGCCTGAATTTATCCGTAGTGCATCTGGACAGATTGTTCTGGGAGCCTAATTGGGTGGAGGTCGACAATGAGGTCTTCCGCGCGCGGGTCCGGCAAGCGATTGCATCGGACCGATGGGTCTGTGAAGGCAATTACGCCCGACGGACTTTCGATCTACGCCTGCCGCGCGCAGACCTCATCATATGGCTCGACATACCTCGCACCACCTGCTTGCGACGAGTGCTTATGCGCAGCTTGCTGGACCGGCCGCGTGCAGATAAGCCCGCAGGCTGCAAGGAGAAACTGGACAGGGAGTTTCTGAACTTCCTGAGCTTTTGCTGGAACTACGATCGGGTGAGCCGACCTGGCATTGAAGCGGCGCGCATGAACATCGGGCCGCAGATTCCAGTGATTCACTTGCGCAACGCACAGGAAGTAGACGAGTTCCTGAAATGCGCAGATCAACCCTGTGGGTTCACCCGCATGTACTGACTGAAATTATTGATGTGATCATCCAGGTTATCCTCAAGCATCATCCGGTACTGGTCGCAGAAATACTTCAACATCGCTTCCCGCGCATCCGCCATTTCGGCGCCGGACTTGAAGTTGCGCGCACTGGCCCAGGCATTGAAGCGTGTGGTGCCGAACATCATTGACGCGCTGACCTCGCCGAGACTTTCGCAGGTCTTGAGCTGTTCGTTGGACAGTTCGATATGGGCGTCTGCCCGGTCGTAGAAGGCTTGGTCCGTGGTGTCGGCCATGGCGGGTTCCTGGTGAGCTGATGATGCGGCTATTGGAGCATATCCGGGGATCACAGTTCTAATGTGGGAGATGTCGCTCAGGCGAGCAACTGATCGATCCACTTCACCTGCTGCACGATCTCCTGCACTTTTTGCTCGGGCACCGCCTGCCGCGCTTGTTCGAGGCTGGCCAATGTCTTGCGTTTCTCGCGCAATATACGTTGCCACTTCGCCAAAAAATCCTCGCTACGCGCCTGCATTTGCAGCGGGCCGAAGTACAGTTGCTCGGCGGTATAGGTCATCGTCTCGGCGCGTTCGGCGACGATGATTTCGTAGTAGAAGCGGTTTTCCCGCAGCAGCTCCTCGTGCAGGATCTGGTAGCCGTTGTCCATCAACCATTGGCGCAGGGGTTGCTCGCCGCCGTTGGGTTGCAGGATCAAGCGTTCCCGGCCATTGAGGTGCGCCTTGCCGCTGTCGAGAATGTCGCGGATCGTCTCGCCGCCCATGCCGCACAGGCTGACAGCGGTAATGTCATCGCCGGCTTGAATCGCCGCCAAACCATCGGCCAGGCGCACGGTGATGTGCTGCGCCAGGCCGTTGTCGGCCACGGTACGGTTG
>NZ_WKCD01000264.1:0-7671 GCF_021606625.1 Pseudomonas sp. PA-4-8C | reverse complement strand
GCGTTCCCACGCTCTGCGTGGGAATGCCTCCTGTGACGCTCCGCGTCACGACTTCTGGAGCGGGACGCGGAGCGTCCGGGGCGGCGTTCCCACGCGGAGCGTAGGAACGATCAACAGCTGTCCTATCGGCAGACGGCGGCCTTGTTCGACATCCGTAAGTTCGACATCATCGGTCTCTGGGAACGCCGCTTTGATGAGGGCGGTTTGCCGATCGTTCCCACGCTCTGCGTGGGAATGCATCCTGTGACGCTCCGCGTCACGACTTCTGGAGCGGGACGCGGAGCGTCCGGGGCGGCGTTCCCACGCGGAGCGTGGGAACGATCACGCTTACACCGCCTGCAACCGGCTGGAACGAAAATCCTTGGGCGATACCTCAAACTGCTTCTTGAACGAGCGGCTGAAATGCGCCGAGTCGGTAAAGCCCCATTTGTAGGCAATCGAGGTAATCGACTCACTGCGCAGAAACGGGTTGGTCAAGTCATCCGCACTGCGCTTGAGCCGTGCGCGCTGGATATAGCGGCAGACGCTGTCGTCCTGTTCTTCAAACAAACGGTACAGGTGCCGCACCGAGATATTCAGGCGGTTGGCCAGGCCGATCGGGCTCAGGCCTGGCTGGCTCAGCGACTCATCAATGACCTTTTGCACATAGCTGCGTAGGTTATTGCCCTGTAACGAGGCCACGCCTTCGCGGCACTCATCGCCCTGCTCCAACGCCGAACCCAACAGCGAGACGAACGCCGCTTGCAGCGCTTCCACTTGCGTGGCGTCTTCGTCGGTATCGTCCTTGCACAATTGGTCCATCAGCACATGCAGCATGCGCCCACAGGCTTTGGTCGAGGAGATCTTGCCGAAGGCCCGCGCCTGGCCACCCAGGTGCTTGCACACCGCAGTGCGCGGCAAGGACAGCGAGGCGTGTTCGATCAGGCCGAAGGGGGTAATTTCGATGGCGCCCACCGAGTCCATCAACAGCATTTCGCCGGGGGCCAGTTGTACGGTCTGGTCGTTCTGGGTGATTTGCGAATAGCCGCTGCGCTGGCTGACCAGGAAACATTCCTGGTCGTTGTCATGGTCGGCGTGGTGCATCGGGCGCTTGATCAGCCCGGCATTGGTGCGCAGGATGGCCAGGCCACGCGACAGGTTGTGGATCTCGCCGATAAACAGCGAACGGTTGAAAGCCAACTCGGTATCGAAGTGGCCGCACGCGGCGCGCAGTTCGCGGTTCCAGCTGTCGAGCCCGTCGGGTGCATGCTGTGGGATGCTCATGGGGTGTCTCCGCAGTGGCGTTATTCTTGTTGTTCTGGTGCAATAGTTAACATGTTATCTATATGCACGCAACAACAAACCTGTTTGCCCGTTGCAGAAGCACTAATGGTGCCAATCAGAGACCCGACAGTACCCGCCGCAACCCGGCCAGGGTTGCCAAGAGATGCACGCGTTGCTCGGCGCTCAACGCAATGTAGCGCCGGAACGCCGGCATGCGGTTGACCACCTCGCTGCCACCCATATGCTCCAGGCGCACGCACCATTGCTGGTCGTGCAGCTCGATGCGCAGGCGCTTGAAATCCAGCGGCATCAACGCCTGGAACAACACGCTGTCCGCCTGTAAACGCGCCTGCAATTCACGGCCCAGTGCCTGGTTGCCGGCGCGGCGCCGCACATGAATGCCGCTGCGCCGGATCGCGCCGCCATGGTGCACCTCGAAGCTGCCAGCGCCACCCGCTGCAGCAGGAACGCGCAGGACACATTCGGTCAGCACCAGGTGCATCAACAACTGCGACTCGGTGCGCTCGACAATCTCAAAGGCCACACCGTCCACTTCAAGGGTGGCCAGGCCCAGATCACGCCGCAGATGAGCCAGGGTCACCCCCGGTCGATACCCGCTGGGTGCGCGGTCGGCACGAAACAGCTCAAACAGTTTTTGCCGCAAAGTCGTTATAACCGTCATGGGCAACCCCCGGTTCATGGCTGAATTCCTTGGCCAACACCTCCTCTACGCAGGCGGGCTTGAAGGGGTTGACCTTCTGCACCACCAGGGTCCAGAACAGCGCGTAGGTGGCCGTCACGCCGAGCATCACGCCAAACGGCACGTAGATGTCCGCCGGGTTCATGCCGGGCGGGGTGATAAACCACATGCCCAACAGGATGCCGATGCTGGAGACGATCTGCGGCAGCGGAAACCACGGCGAGCGATAGGCCCGAGGCAAGTCCGGACGCCGAATGCGCAGGATCACCACTGACAAGGTCACCAACAGGTAAGCGAAACTCCACGCGCACACCGCCGCCAGCACCAGGTGCATGATGTTGTCGGTGTTGCCGCCCAGATACAGCGCGTGCAGGCACGGAATCAACATGGCCACCAAGATGCACAATAGCGGCGTCTTGAAACGCGGGTGCAGGTAGGTGAACACCTTGGGCAAGGCGCCATCCACCGCCATACCGTAGAGGATGCGCGGCACGCCGGCCATCAGGGTATTGATGGTCGCAGCGCCAGCGAACAGAAAGCCGATGCCCAGCCACAACGGACCGATCTGCCCCATCACCTGTTCGGCGAACCGGGGGATGGCCATGGGTGTGTCCAACAGGTGAACGCCGGACGCCACATCGAGCACCACGTTCTCCACCTGGCGTTTCATCGCCGCGCCATAGATGAACATGCAGGTGGCCACGCCCATCAGCCCGAGCATCATCGCCCGTGGCATCACCTTGGCCGATTGGCGCAGGTCCGGCGCCAGCGGGGTGACGAACTCGCAGCCCACGAACATGAACATCGCCATGCCCACCAGCGACAGCACGGTGACCAGGTCGGTGCCCACCAGCGACTCACCGAACCAGCCATCCAACTGCACCGCCGGCGCGGCGATCAGCCCCAGTACGCCGAACACCATCAGGGTGGTCCACATGCCGAAGGTCAGGATGATCTCCGCGCGGCCAAATGCGCTGACGCCAAAGGCATTCAGCACACCGAACACCAGCACGAAACCGACGCCCAGCAACCACGAGCCGCCGGCCGACTCTGCCAGGGTATTGAGGTGTTCGAAGTTCACCAGGGCCATGACCCCTGCGAGGATGGTTTCGGCGGTGCCGGCGAACACATGCACGATCAGGTAGGCCGACAAGGTCCCGGTAATCGCAAAGAACCGGCCCATGCCGCAGTTGATGTAGTCGTACACCGAACCGGTGGTGGGCAGTATCGACGCCGCCTCAGCGAAGGTGGTGGCCTGGGCCAGCATCATCACCACGGCAATCAGCATCGCCAGGGCAAACGCACTGCCACCGATGCCAAAGCCCATGGTGGCGGTGAGGATCACCGGGCTGGCCATGATCAGGCCGATAGTGCTGGCCAACGCAGTGGGAAAACCTACCGTGCCCCGGTTGAGGTGTGCGGTGAGTCGGTCGTTGATCGACATGGAGGGGTCCTCGAAGCGGTTTTTTTAATGTGTCGGCACTCTGCGCCCCACTCCCGTTGATCGTCTTGCCCCTGTCTGCCGCCGGTTTTGTTGCTGCCTGCCAGGGCGTGTGGCCTGGCGGCCAGAGTCAATTGCCTGGCACGCAGGGAAAAGACTTGGCCTCATACCGCTCGCCCTAATGCGCCCTCACTCTTAACCAAGATGGGGGCAATAACAATGGAGCACACACTGAAAAACCGCCGCCTGCGCCAGGCGGTCGGCCTGGGCGTGGCACTGCTGGTGGGCCAGGCGCAGGCCATCGAGTTGTATGCCGACGCCGACACCCAGGTCACCGGCAACTTCCTCGCCGTGTACGGTCTGTTCAACAGCCCGAAGAACTACGATGGCCGCAGCGGCGGCTCCACCTGGCGCGAGGCGTTCATCAAGTACGGCCTGAGCGTCGAACAGAGCCTGGGCAACCTGGGCGGCGTGTATGGCACGGCCAACCTGGTGAGTTCCGGTACCTGGGGCGATGGCGATGCGGCAGGGCTCACCAACGGCACCGAGCGCACCACCAAGTTTGACGAGGCCTTCGCCGGCTGGCGGTCTGGCGAGTTGTTGCCAGCGCTGGGCAAGGATGGCCTGGACCTGTCGTTCGGTCGCCAGATCATCATGCTCGGCGACGGTTTTATCCTTAACGACGATGGCCCCAACCTGGGCAATGGCGTGGGCGACGGCGAGTTCAATCGCGGCGGCGCCTACTACATCGCCGCGCGCCATGCCTTCGATAAGACGGCGGTGATTCGCCTGGGCGGCAAGGACGGTGTGCACGGCAGCCTGATGTGGATCAAGTCCGACAACCGCGCCCAGGCCCTTACCGAAATGGCCGCCGGCACCCTGGAATACAGTGCCGCGCCGGGCACCCTGGGGCTGACCTACATTCACGGCATCGACGTGGATGAGCGCTTCGCCACCGACCTGCAGCGCCAGCGCAAAGGCATGAACCTCTACAGCCTGCGCGGCGCCGGCAATGCCGGTATCGACAACGCGCACTTCGCCTTCGAACTGGCGCGCCAAAGCCGTCGCGACGGCCAGGAAAATGCCGGTTACGTCGAAGCCGGCTACACCTTCGCCAACCTGCCGTGGTCGCCGGATCTGACCTACCGCTACGCCCGTTATTCGAAGAACTGGGACGCCATGTTCTCAGGCTTCAACCGTGGCTACGGCACCTGGGTGCAGGGCGAAGTAGCGGGCAACTATTCCGGCCCCTTCAACAGCAACACCGCCGTGCAGCACGTGGCGCTCAAGGTCAAGCCACTGGAGAACGTCACGCTTGGGGCGCTGTTCTTCGACTACAACACCGTCAGTACCCGCGGCCAATTGAACCTCGATGGCCGCGAACTGGACCTGTATGCCGAATGGGCCGTCAACGAGCACCTGATCATCACGCCGCTGCTCGGCCTGTACAAACCGAATAAATCAGCCGAAAACGGCGGCAATCAGGTCGGCGGCAACGGCACCAATGTCTACAGCCAACTGGTGGTCGCCGTGCCGTTCTAAACCGCCTCGGGCGCGCACGGAGGCAGCGCCCGGACCTCAGCATAGGCGCCCTGATGATAGAGCAGCGGCGCACGGCCAAAATCATCAAAGGCCACCACCTTGCCGATCATGATCCAATGGTCGCCGCCGTCCACCTGCTGGTATTTCTCACAGTGAAAACGCGCCGAGCAATCGGCGAACACCGGCGAGCCACCCTCCCCCGGCTCGTATTCGATCAGGGCGAAGCGGTCTTCACGGGGGCGCGCGAAATTGTTGGATAGATGCACCTGGTCCGCCGCCAACACATTCACCGCAAAGTGGCTGGCCTCCTCGAACACCGCATGGCTGTTGGAGCGTTTGTCGATGCTCCACAGCACCAGCGGCGGGTCGAGGGACACCGAGTTGAAACTGTTGGCGGTCACGCCGACCTTGCGCCCGGAGGCGGTGGCGGCGGTGACCACGGTCACGCCAGTGGCAAAATTGCCCAAGGCGCGACGAAAGGCTCGTGGGTCGAATACGTCAGACATGCAAGACTCCCGGGTGGCCTCGATGGGCCGCCCTGATTGTTGTAGGGAAAACGCGGCTACACCATGCTCGGGTCGGGTTCCAGGCCCATCAGCTCACGGCCGAGGATCTGCGCGCACACGTCATAGTCGGTGTAGGCATGGGCGCCGGTCATATGGGAATCGCGGAACAGGCGCTGCATTTCGTTCTGTTCGAACCAGGCATTGCCACCGGCGGCAGCGAACAGCCGGTCTACCGCTTCGATGCACATCTTCGTGGCATAGGCCTGGTTGGTGCGCCAGAACGCCAGGGTTTCTCGCGTTGGGTAGCGGTGGGCGGCGCTGTGTTCGGCGTGGTCTTGCCAGGTCTTCTCCAAAAACGCCCGAGCGGCGGCCACCTGGTGGGTGGACTCGGCCAGGCGCATCAGCGCCGGGGTCGCTGCGCCGACGGCAGCGCCGGTGTAGGCACGTACGCGGTTTTTGGTTTTTTCGCGGAATACCTCCAGCATGCGCTCGGCCACGCCGAGGCTGACGGTGGAGAAGCCACTGGCGAAATACGGCCGATACGGCGCGTAGAAAATCTGGCTGTCAGGGTACAAACCAAAGCCTGCGGACTTGCCTTCCATCATGTCCTTGGCCTTCTGGATCCGGTGCTCGGGCACCCAGGCGTTGTCGATGATCAGGGTCTTGGTGCCGCTGCCTTTCATGCCGGCTGCAAACCAGTCATCGCGGATCTGATAGTCACTGCGCGGTAGCACGGCAAAGCAGTAGTCCTGGGTGCCTTCGGCATTCTGGCGACGGCAGCCGACAATCGCCCATTCGCCATGGTCACAGCCGCTGCTCCAGCCCATCTCGCCACTGAAGTACACGCCGCCCTCGCCCTCGGTCACCCGGCCGAACGGCGCAATACTGCTGCTGGCCGTGGCATCCGGGTTGGCGCCCCAGATTTCCTCCTGCAACTGCGCCGAGAACAGCGCCAGTTGATGGCTGTGGGTGCACAACAAACTCATGGCCCAGGCGGTGCTGGCACAACTGCCGGCGAGCAAGGCGATACAATCGGCGAATTCGGGCAGCGACAGTTCCAGGCCACCGAACACCTTGGGCTGGAAGGCGCGGTGCAGCCCGATGCTCTTGAGCAGCGCGATATTCTCATCCGGCACTTGTCGCAGTTGTTCGGCACGGCTGGCGTTCGCGGCAATGGCAGGCAGAAGAGGCTTGAGGTCTTCGAGGAGCGGGTTTGGCTTTTTCATGGACGGCCCTGCTTATTATTGGAAGTCCGGCAGACGCTCCGAATCGTGGAACGGCGCGGGATGCAGGGCCAGTATCGACCGGCTTGCGCCGGCACAACATGCACGTTCGGCAGGCAAGGTTGTACTTTTCACAGGCACGGCAGGCACAGGCATAAAACCTGGCAGGCACAGTCAAGCCGCGTACCTGCCCGTTGGTTAACCTCGAGTTTTCTTTTGTGAACTGCCAGGAACCTGCCATGAGCGATATCCCGCTGCTGCCTCACGTCGAAGCCTTTTTGCGCCGCCGTCATGGGCTATTCATCGACGGCGCCAGTGTGCGCAGCCACGCCGATGCACGCCTGAGCGTGACCAACCCCGCCACCGGCCAGGTGATCGCCGACGTGGCCGACGCAGACCTGGCGGATATCGACGCCGCGGTGGCTTGCGCCAACCGGGGTTTCCAGTTGTGGTCACAGACCGCACCGGCCATTCGTGGCAACGTACTGCTGAAACTGGCCGACCTGCTGGAACACCACCGCGAAGAACTGGCGCAGATCGAAACCTGCCAGTCGGGCAAGATCATCCAGATTTCCCGCGCCTTTGAGGTCGACCAGGCCGCGCACTTCCTGCGTTACTACGCAGGTTGGGCCACCAAGCTCAGCGGCAAGACCCTCACGCCGTCGCTGCCTTCGTTCAATGGCGAGCGCTACACCGCTTTCACCTTGCGCGAACCGGTAGGCGTGGTGGTAGGCATTGTGCCGTGGAATTTCTCGACCATGATCGCCATCTGGAAGCTGGCTTCTGCGCTGGTGACCGGCTGCAGCATCATCATCAAGCCCAGCGAATTCACGCCGCTAACCCTGCTGCGCATCGCCGAACTGGCCATCGACGCCGGGTTGCCGGCGGGCGTGCTCAACGTGTTGACCGGCGGCGGCCATGTCGGCAAGGGGCTGGTGGAACACCCCGGCACGCACAAGGTGTCGTTCACCGGCTCAGTGCCCACCGGTATTGCGG
>NZ_WKCD01000263.1:0-7711 GCF_021606625.1 Pseudomonas sp. PA-4-8C | reverse complement strand
GGGCGCGTTGATGCGCACCAGGCCGCTGGGTTCGTTGTCTTGCTCTTGCAGGGCCTGGTTCGCCGTCTCCAACTGCTCGAGTAGCAAGCGTGCGTGGCGGCCCAGCAGGCGGCCGGCTTCGGTGGGGCTGACGGCACGCGTATGGCGGTAGAGCAATTGCTGGCCGACGGCCTGCTCCATCAGTTGAATCTGCCGCGAGATGGAGGAGGGCGCCAGGCTTTCACGGCGGGCTACTTCGGAAAAGCTGCCCTGGTCCAGCACGGCCACAAACAGGCGTAGCGCCTTGAAACTCAGTTCATTCAAGCCCTGCATCATCTCTCCAGGCTGTGCGTTTTGCGCAAAGGTGTTGTCCGCATAATCCCATTTATCGCACAGCACGGCCACCGGATAATGCGCGCCATGTTTTTCTTTCTTGATACACGGGTGATGTATGCAGGCACGTTCTACCGAGGGGCTGGCGCAGGCTAGGCCGAGCAATAACCTTTTACGGCTGCTGCTGTTGCCGTTGGTGATTCTGGCGGGCATGGGCCTGTCGGTGGAGGCCGGGTTGCTCGGGCCATTGGGCGCGCAGGTCGGGCATTTGTGGGCGACGTTGAGCATCTTTGGTGTTGGCACGGCGATCCTGTTTTTACTGCTGCTGTTCAGCGGCCCGCAAAAAGGCCCGGCCTTCACGCAGCTGCCGCGCTGGCAGTTGATCGGCGGGTTTCTGGGGCCGATGTATGTAGTGGTGTTGACCCTGGCCACACCGCACATCGGCATCGCGATGACCATGATCGCGATCCTCTCGGGCCAGGTGGGCAAGAGTGTGTTGATCGACCACTTCGGCTGGTTCGGCACGGCGCGCAAACGCGTCAATGGCGAGCGCTGGATCGCGTTGGCGTTGATTGTGGCGGCTCTGGTTCTGATTGCACGAGGCTAAGGCGATGAATCTGTTTATGTTGTTGGTGGTGGTGATTGCAGCGGGGGCGGTGCTGAGTGTGCAGGCCGCTATTAATGGGCGTCTGGGCCAGACTGTGGGGGTGTTGCGCAGCAGCCTGTTGACCTTCGCGGTGGGCGCGCTGACCACGGCGCTGTTGATATTTTTCTTCGAGCCGGCCCAGGCCGTCAGCCTGCTGGAGGTGCCCAAGTGGCAATTGACGGGTGCTCTGTTTGGTGTGGTGTACATGATGGTGATGGTCGGCGCGGTACCTGTGGTCGGCACGGCTGTCGCCACGGTGGCGGTGATCGTCGGGCAACTGGGCATGGGCATGTTGATTGACAACTTCGGCTGGCTGGGCAACCCGGCGATCGAGCTGTCGGGCAGCCGTATTCTCGCGATGCTGTTGCTCGCCCTGGCGTTGGTGTTCATGTACCGCAGCAATAGCCGCCGGGCCGACTGACGGCGCTGAACCATGCCTGCCTGCCCAAGGTCACTGCTTAAGATGCGGCGCTCGCTGCATCGGACGACCATGAAAAAGGAGTCTGACCATGCCAGATCAAACCTGTGCTTGCCCTCACTGCAAATGTGTATTGGGCGCTGACGCAATCATGAAAGAGGGCAAGGGCTATTGCTGCCAGGGCTGTGCCGAGCACCATGCTCACGGTGAACCCTGCGCCGCCGCAACGGGTTGCGAATGCGCCAAGTCGGCCCACGGTTGACAGCATTGACCTGCGGGCCCGGATACCCGGTGCCTGCAGGGTGAGTAAAAACAGTTCGCTTGCCCGCGGCCAGTCTTTACCATGGCGGCCCATCCTTGATTGATGTGTACCCGCCATGGCCCTGGCCGCGCCTCCCGACCTCAGTGATCACGCCGTTCCCGTGCAACCGTTGGCGCGTACCTACCCGCGTGGATTATACGTAGAGCCGCACAGCCACGATTGGGGCCAACTGCTCTACGCCATGAGCGGGGTGATGTGGGTCGAGACGCCACGCGAAGCCCTGGTGGTGCCGCCCCAGCGCGCGGTGTGGTTGCCGCCGGGGGTGGAGCACGGGATCCGCGTGGTCTCCGATTTGCAAATGCGCAATATCTACCTGCGCCCGGCATTGGCGGCGACGCTGGACAGCCAGGTGCAGGTCATCGAAGTGGGTCGCTTGTTGCGGGAGTTGATCGTGACCTTGGTGGAGCAGGGCGATCACGGCGATGCGGCCTACTACGAGGCTGTCGTAGGCCTGGCTCTGCTGGAGTTGCAACGCGCACGTCGCTCCTCTATTCGCATTGCCATGCCGGTGGCGGCTGATCGTCGGCTGATCAATGCGTGCCAGGCGGTCATGGCGTCGCCCTCCCTGGACGTCCCGTTCGAGCAGCACGCCGAGGCGGCGGGCGCCAGCGTGCGCACCCTGGCGCGGCTGTTCCAGCAGCACCTGGGCATGGGGTTTGCCCAGTGGCGTCGTCAGGTGCAGTTGGCTACGGCGGCGGCGGAGTTGATCCAGGGCCAGTCGGTGAGCGGCATTGCGCGCACCCTGGGTTACTCGCCCAGCAGCTTCAGCGATATGTTCCGACGCGAACTGGGCGTGTCGCCGTCCCAGTACCGGGGTTGGCCGAAATCCTGAAGCACTTGGCCGATACCCACGGTAGGCGCGCCCTAGACTGAGCCTATCAATCCACCGGGCGCAGCCTTCATGAGCTATTTGATTTCCTTGGCCATCGGCCTGTTTGTCGGCGTGATCTACGGCGCGCTGGACTTCCGTTCACCGGCACCGCCCGCTATCGCACTGGTCGGCCTGATGGGCATGCTGCTCGGCGAAAAGCTCTGGCCCATGACGCGACAGTTGGTCAGTGGTTGGTTGTCCTGATCCCTTTTCCCTTCGACGGATGCCCTCGATGAACGCACTGCAATTTACCGCCACCGGCGACCTCGCCCACCTGAGCCTGGTGGAGGTGCCCGTGCCGGTGCCGTCTGCCGGCGAAGTGCTGGTGCAGATTAACGCTGCGGGCCTGAACCCCAGCGACGTGAAAAACGTGCTTGGCCGCTTCCCCTACACCACGCTGCCACGCATCCCAGGGCGTGATTTTGCCGGCGTGGTGGTGGAGGGGCCGCAAGCATTGCTCGGCCAGGCAGTCTGGGGCACCGGTCGCGACCTGGGTTTTTTCGCTGACGGTTCCCATGCCCAATACCTGCGCGTATCCGCCAAGGGCGTGGCGCACAAACCCGCGCATTTGAGCTTTGCCCAGGCGGCCAGCCTCGGCGTGCCCTATACCACTGCCTGGGATGCCTTGGAGCGCAGTGGCGTTGGCCAGGGCACGCGCTTGCTGGTGATTGGCGCCAACGGCGCGGTCGGCAGTGCGGCGCTGGCGCTGGCGAAGATACGCGGCGCGCAGGTGCTGGCGGCTGTGCGCAAGGCCGATCAGCTCGAGTTGTTGCAGGCTCAAGGGTTGGACGCGATTGCCTTGGGTAAGCCAGAGGCGCTGGGCGCGCAAGTGCAGGCCGTGTTCAAGGGCGGCGCCGACGTGATCTTTGACACCACCGGTTTCTGGCTGCCTGCCGCGGTGGCGGGGCTGGCACCGTTCGGCCGCATTGCGATCATCGCCGCCCCGGTTGACGGCCTCGTGCAGTTACCGGCCCTGGCGCTGTACCGTAAGGGCGGGTCGGTGGTGGGGGTCAACTCGTTGCTGTACAGCTGCGAACAATGCGCGGTGATGTTGGAGGCGTTTGGGCGCTTCTTTGATGAAGGCCTGTTGCCGCTGCCTACGGGGTTGCGTGAAGTGGCGTTGGTGGAGGGTGTTCAGTGCTATGCAGAAGTGAACAACGGCAGCCCAGACAAAATCATTTTCCTGCCGTGATGGGATAGAAATGTGGGAGCGGGCTTGCCCGCGAATGCGGTGTATCAGTCACTTATATATCGACTGACACTCTGCCTTCGCGAGCAAGCCCGCAGTATTGATCTTCACTCGACCTCGGGAACGCCTTTTTCCCACACCGACCAGTTCTCAACAATCGCCTGGACCAACGGGTTGCCCGTGCGGTACAGGTTTTCCAGCGCGGGTACAAAACCACCCTGGTCCGCATACTTGAGCAGGTTGTCTACCTCGCTGTAGCCCGGATAAGGCCGGTCAAAGTCGGAGCCGGCGCGCACCACGGCCAGGCGCTGGATATCCACCAAACCTTCGCGGCTGGCGCGCAGCAGCGCTTCGTAGGTGGAGTTGTCCTCTTGTTGGGTGGTGCAGTATTCGCCTTTGTTGTCGGTGAGCAACTGGGTCCAGACCTCGGCACGTTCGCTCAACCGCGTGCCGGAAAACCAAGTGTTGCCCGCCAGGGTGTCGCAGCGCGTGACTTGCGGCGGTTGGTTGGCCGGGGCGGCAGGGTAGTGTTTACGCCAAGCGGCAGACTCTTTGCTTTCTGTCAGTTCCACCTTGTGCGACAAGGCAAACGCTTTGGCTTGCAGCTTTTGGTTGAGCTCGAACACTTCGGTCTTGTAGTCCAACGGAGGTTTTTCGTTGGGCCCCTTGGTGTTGATCCCGATATAGCCCGTCGGCCAGTCCTTGGGCGCATCCCGTGAATCCAGCTCCCACTGCGTGCCGAACTCCACCAGGTAATGAGCCCAGGCGGCGGTGCCGATGGTGCCGTGCTTGGGGTTGATGCCGGCGATTCCCGCGATCAGGAAGTAACTCTGGCGCAGGTCGAACTTGGGCGACAGTGCCAGGGCCAGCGTGGACGCGGCCGCGTTGGTCTGGCCCATGCCCGTCACCAGCAGGCACACGTCCTGGGCGTTGCAGCGAATTACCGGGTATTCGGCAGACAAGCCCGGTACGCGCACTTCTTGTTTGAGGGCCAGGCGGTCGATCCAGGTTTGCGCCTCGGGGGCGAACATGGTGATCAGCATCACCTTGGGTTTGATCGGCGCCGGGTTATCCGCCAGCACCACGTGGGGCAATAGGGCCAGGCCTGCGGCCAGCGAGATACGGGTCAATGCGTTCATCTACAGCTCCTTGATCAGAATTGGTAGCCCACGCCGGCGTAGTAACCCCAGCCGTCGGAGCGTGCGCGGAAGTTGCCTTCGCCGAAATTCAACTCGCTGCCGTCCTCCCAGTTGCCGCCGTTATGAAAGTAACGGCCGACCAGGGTAAAGCGCAGGTGGGTAAACGAGTACAGCAACACGTTGGTGGCCACCAGGGAGTTGGCGGTGCGCGCCGGGTTGTCCTTGTGCAGGTCCGAGCCGAAATCGTAGTTGGTGAAACCGATGTAGGTCAGCGAGGCGCCGTTGTCGAACTTGCCGATGGGCACGATGTACTTCATCTGCGCTCGGTAGCCGTCCCAGGAATACTCATTACTGGCGCCGTAGTTTTCCCACTGGTAGCGCCCATAGAAGTTGGCCGACAGGTTGACCCGCGAGTGGGTGTCGATATCGGTGCCCAGGCCGCTGTACAGAGTGTTGGCGCGGTTTTCCTTGCGGCTGCCGTGGTCGTAGATCCAGTCAAAGGCCACATACCATTCCTTGAATGGGCCAATTGCCAGGCTGCGTCCTGCGAGGTAGTCGATGGAGATCCGCGGTTCATGCTCCATGAACACCGGCGAGCCATGGTCCCACACGCCTTTGTCATTACTGTTGCCGATGGTGAGAATCTTCGGCACATCGATATAGCCGTACAACTCAAAGGGGCCCTTGCGCCCGAAGTACTCGTATTCCAGATAGACGTCATCCTGTGGCTTGGGACCGAAACTGATGTCTTTGCTGCCGATCAGCGTGAGGTCCTGGTTGAACCACTCGGACAAATAGACGCCTTTTTTCGTCGGCGGGTTGGCTTCAGGGCTGAGGGTTTCGCCCTGTGCTGAGTCATCGATGGGCTTTTCCTGCGCCAAAATGGGTGCACTGAGTACTCCCGTAACGGCGGCCAGTAGCAACGAAACGCCGAGACCAGCACGAGGCTTTGAGGTGGGGTGCATTGAAAGTCCTTATTCTTACGCGGTTTAAACCCGATTCGACGGGGAGGAGTGAACTTGGCGGTCAAGTTCGTTCCGCAAACGTTTGCACAGGCTGTACCAACTTGGGTCAATGGCTTGAACTGTTTAGAAAAAAGAGCAATTAGCCGACGATTTGGTCAGGAAAATAGGGGGATTCCTATCATCCCTGCGGGTCAGACGAATGGAACATCGGCAGTGCAGCCTGCCGCCGGTATTCACTCGGCGTCTGGTGCATTTCGATACGAAAGTGGCGGTTGAAATTCGACAGGTTGGCGTAGCCCACCTCAAAGCAGATGTCCGCCACTGACATCTGGCTGTGCAACAGCAAGCGGCAGGCACGCTGCACCCGGAACTTGCGCATCAGGTCGATAAAGCCATGGCCGGTGTTGCGCTTGAAAAACCGCGAAAAGCCCGGTTCGCTCATGTCCAATTGCCGGGCGATGTCCGACAGGCGTACATCGCCGGTCAACTCCCGCATCAGGTAGTCAAACGCCTTGTTGATACGTTCGGCGCTGCGCGCATCCAGGGTCGGTGCGTAGCACGGGCTGGCCAGGGTATTGGCCTGTGCAGGCGGTGCGTTCTTCAGGGTGTCGAGCAGTTGCAGGAACAGGGTCAGGCGTTGCAACCCATGGGCGCTGCCGATGGCCTCCATCAGCCCTGCCGCGCTCGTTGCGGTCTCGCCGGTGAATTCTATGCCCCGTCGCGCCCGTGCAAACAGTGACTGTAAATCACCGAGCTCAGGCAGGGTGGTGCGCAGGGCGAGCAGGGCGGCGCCGTCGAATTGCAGCACCACATCGCGTCCGTGCTGGTATTCGCCGGGGGCCAGGTCACCGATCCAGTCGTGGGGCAGGCCAGGGCCGATCAGCGCGACATGCCCGGCGCTGAACGCACCGATATAGTCGCCCGCCACCAGCTTGCCGCTGCCTTGGCGGATCAGGTGGATTTCGAATTCAGGATGATGGTTCCAGCGCGCCAATTCATAGGGATAGTCATGTTCGAACCAGCGAAAGCCGTGTTCCGGTTCGGGCAGGATCACCTCAAGCTCCGCAGGGCGGTGCTCGAACAGGGTGGCGGGGCTGATGGGCATGGTGCTGCCTCTTGTGATGGTGCAATTTTCCCAAAATACCCTCACTGGCAATCGGTGCGCTAGCCCCGGTTTCGCCTGAGACTGATACTTTTTTGATCCTGTGCCTCAGGTTAAAAAAGTATCAGCCTCGCATTCGCCAGCCGTTTGTGACGCGGCAGGCCAAGCTGCTGTAATCGAGGCTCAACAACAAGGGGCGGCAAGCTGTTCTCGGCGACGCTCACCGGCTACCGGCAATAACTTTTTCAGGACACCCTATGAAACGACTCGAAGGTAAAAGCGCGCTGATCACCGGATCGGCGCGTGGCATTGGCCGTGCGTTTGCCCAGGCCTACATCGCTGAAGGCGCCACGGTAGCCATTGCCGACATCAACCTGCAACAGGCCCAAGCCACCGCCGCCGAACTGGGGCCGCAGGCTTACGCCGTGGCGATGGATGTCACCGACCAAGCCTCCATCGACGCGGCCGTCGCCACGGTGGTGAGCCATGCGGGCAAGCTCGATATCCTGATCAACAACGCCGCCCTGTTCGACCTGGCCCCCATCGTCGACATTACCCGCGACAGCTTTGAACGGCTGTTCTCGATCAACGTCGCCGGCACCCTGTTCACCCTGCAGGCCGCAGCCCGGCAGATGATCAGCCAAGGGCATGGCGGCAAGATCATCAACATGGCCAGCCAGGCCGGGCGGCGCGGCGAGCCGTTGGTAGCGGTCTATTGCGCGACCAAGGCGGCGGTGATCAGCCTGA
>NZ_WKCD01000262.1:0-7717 GCF_021606625.1 Pseudomonas sp. PA-4-8C | reverse complement strand
GCTGTATGACCATCAATGTCGCGATGGATGGCGGTACCTGAGCAATGTTCGCCGCCAGTTCCACCACATTGAATTGCTCGCGCATCAACGCCAGCAGCTCGCTGCCCGGTTTATCCAGCGACAGGCCCGACAGCAGGCCGACAGTGGCACGCTCAGGATGCCCCAACTTAGAGATCAGGTGGCTGATCTCATATTCAAGTAATGACTCGTGCTCAGGGCGGAACGCTTCGATGCGTTGGGCGCCCTGGCCAGCGCGGGTGCCGATAAGACCAAGAAATCCTTGTGTGTCATCAAGCCCGAACAAGCTGGCTTTGTAGGCGTCTTCAGAAAAGGGAGCGGGGTTAATGATATGTAAGTTGATCATGCCGTTTGCCGCTTTTTCGAACGCCTTGAGCACGTCTTCGACGCGTCGACCATAACGTTCTAATGCCTGGCTTTTTTGCGGCGCATGGAGGGTATTGAAGTAATACAGATCCAGTGGGCTTTCAAGTGAGGCAAGTAGTTGCCGCGTTGCTGGGGATAACGTATGGATTTTTTCTTGGGAAAAGTCCCATTGGGCAGTAGGTAGTTTGGGTACCCAGACTAGATTGAGTGCCAGAAACAGCAGTGATATGACGAGAAGTGTCATACCCGCACGAAAAGCGGATCCCATCAGTGGTCTTCCTTTTCTCAACTGCTTTTGTAGTTGAGTGTTAGGGTGGTTGCAAACAGAAAAGCAACGATCATGCTGATAAAGTACAGGCTGTCATGCAGTGTGAGTCTGCCGTTATCCATCGCGCTGAAGCGGGCAATGGGATCCAGGGACATCAAACTGTCGATAACCCATATCGGTGCTTGTTGTTCAAGTGCATCCAGTACTGACGAAAGCCCACTGGCGGTCAGCAACAAGCCGAGGGTGAAAAAGAAAATCAGCAGGCGTTGGTTCGCAAGTACACAGATGAAGCAACCCACGGAAAGATAACTTCCCGCCAGCAACCAACTGGCCAGGAACTGCGAAGCGATAACGCTATTGTCAGGCGTGCCCAGATAATTTACGGCAATTACCAAGGGGAAGTTAAGCATCAGCGCAATGCCACAGACAGTCCATGCTGCGATAAATTTGCCGATCACTCGTTCCACTGAGGTGACAGGCAAGGCATTCAGGGTGTCGTAAAAGCTGACGTTGGATTCATCCGACCACAACTGCGTCGATAACAGGGGGACCAGCAGGAGATAGAGCCAGGGATGCAGATCGAAAAAGGCCTGCAGATCGCTGCTGTTGCGCTCCATCCATTGGCTGGAATGCAGCCCCAGCACTGCGCATAGCGCGAGAAAAATCGCCACGCTCAGATAGGTGCTGGGCGCGCAGGCATAGTTGGCCAGTTGTCGTTTGAAAATGACAGGTAGCAGTCTCAAGGTGTTACCTCTTGGCTCAGATGGTGAACGACATCGTTCAGGCGACCCGGCTCCAGATTCATTGACGTGATGTTCCAGCCGCGATGGGTGATAAGCGCGTTGATTGCGGAAAATATGCAATGCCCAGGCATGGCCAGGACCGTCACCTTGCCGGGTGCATGTCGGTCTTCTTCGATGCCGGCGACGCCGGGCAATACGGCCAGCGCGAGCAAGTCCAGCGGGGTGTCTGCTGCGAGGGTGACGGCCTGAAAATGCCGGGAGCTGCGCTGTAAATCGGGCAGCGAGGCATCGGCCACCAGGCGGCCACCGGCCATAACCAAGGCACGGGTGCAGATGTCCGCCAGCTCCTGGTAATGGCGGGAAGCGATGATGATGGTCATTTCCTCGTTCAGGGACTGGATGAGTGCCCGGAACTTGACGCGTTGATCAGGACAGAGGCCTTCTGTGGGTTCATCCAGCAGCAGCAGGCTTGGCGCATGCAGGAGCGCCTGGGCCATTGCCACTCTGCGCTTCAAGCCAAGGGAAAGTACGCTGATGGGGCAGTCGAGTACGGGCAGCAGTTCCAGGCGTGCGGCCACCTGCGCCATCTGGCTGCGTTTTTCCAGCCCGCTCAAACCGCGAATGGCAGCAATGAAATTGAGCATGTGTTTGACGGACATCGTGTGATGGTCAAGGCCGCCTTGGAGTTGATAGCCAATGACCTTTTTGGCTTGAGTTGAATGGGTATGGGTATTGAAACCTTGAACAGTGA
This sequence comes from Pseudomonas sp. PA-4-8C, assembly GCF_021606625.1. NCBI lineage: Bacteria > Pseudomonadati > Pseudomonadota > Gammaproteobacteria > Pseudomonadales > Pseudomonadaceae > Pseudomonas > Pseudomonas sp. PA-4-8C. The sequence continues at coordinate 5,571 of NZ_WKCD01000262.1, read as the reverse complement.
TGTGCCCCGCCGTCGGCTTGATCGCCCCGGCGATCAAGCTCAGGAGTGTTGTTTTTCCCGCACCACTCTCTCCCAGCAAGCCGATACACTCCTGGCGCTGGGCACAGAAGGACACGTTGCTGATTACGCGTGTTTTGCCCAGCTGTTTTGTCAGGTTGCTTATCTCGATCATGGTTTTACCGAATAAGTTTTGCAGGGCGTGTGAGAGGGGCCGGCAGTATGGAAAAGTGCTTTAAAAAGGGTACGTTCAATATGAAGGCTTGGGAACGCGAAGTATGCTTAATAAGAAGAATCCTACGTTCGACCCGATAATTCGCTGAAACAATTGTTTTGTTTTGAATACTTATTAATGCCCAGATGTTTATCGGATGTTTATATAAGGTTTTTTCTTTTGTAATGAGGCCTGATTGCCATGATGCTTTTACGTACTCTTGTTCTTGAGCGCAACGATGAAGGGACGCCTGTTAACGGCGCCTTGTTGTGCGGGTTTGCTGTTACGCAAACGGCGTCCAACTTTCTGGTGTATAGCCTGGATGAGGAGGCCGAGCCCGGCCATTCCAGGGTCTATATCGCGGCACTGCGTAAAAAGATTGAACGGTATTTCTTGGGAGGCGTTGATTCCAAAGAAGACCTGCAATTAGCCATGCAGGTCTTCAAACAGATCTTGACGATGGCAGCCGCAGCTGGCTCGAAGACGACGCCCATTGCCGAACCTCAGGTTCCCTTTCATTTCATTGATTTGAAAGGCTGCCGGTTACCGCCGGCCAGGCCAGAGGATCACCACTCGGTGATCATCAAGAAGGCTCTGGTCATGAAGGTCATCACCCTGGGCATGTCAGCCCCGGCGTTGCCTGCGATCGAAAGCAGCGCAGTGATCGTGCCGTCCATTCGCTTCTCGTCGAAAATGGTTGCGCCGCCGCGAAATCCGCGCTCAGTCACGACTGCGCCGCAGCCTATGGATGAAGACACCGTTGAGGAACCGGCGCGGTCGCTGGTCGCGATACCGCAGGAGCAGGTTGAGACCATTGCGTCGCCGGTTCTGGTTGAACAAAATGACAGTCAGTTTGAGCCAGACAACCTGCGGTTGGACCCACCTGAGCCTGAGCCCGAACCCTTGGACCCGCCTGCTCAGATGGACCATACCTCTTTGCTCGAAATGGACAGCGCACTGAGCAACCTGGCCAAGGTCGCCCAGGAACTGACGCAAAAAAAATGCGCAGTACTGGAGAAGGAACAGATGCTCGAACAGTGGCAGGCGCGATTGCAACAGCAGCAGAGCCAGCTGGAAGAGAAGGGCCGTGAACTTGAGCAGCGCCATGCCTATTTGCAGGAGCAGGGCTTGGAGGTCAGCCAGAAGGCCGAAAAGCTGGCGATGATGATGTTACAGCTATCGGGTATGCGCCAGCGTATGCAGGGCACGTTGCTTGAGTTGGATCAAGTGCTGGAGGGGCATGGGTGAGGTAATGGGGCGCCGGCCTGGATACTTTCCAGGGTTCATTTATCATCAGTCCCAGCCAGCCGCTGCCTGGGCATGATGCCCTGGCATAACGGCACCATTGGACATTGCCTGGGGATGCAAGCGTTTGAGTACCAAGCTGATTACCAAAGAAGGTCATGAAGCGCTGAAAAAAGAGCTGGATTACCTGTGGCGTGAAAAGCGTCCGGATACCACGCGCAAAGTGACCTGGGCGGCCTCCCTGGGAGATCGCAGTGAAAACGCCGATTACCAGTACAACAAGAAGCTGTTGCGCGAGATCGACCGACGCGTGCGTTACCTGCGCAAACGCCTGGAAGACATGCGGGTGGTGGAGTACATGCCCGAGCAGGAGGGAAAGGTGTTTTTCGGCGCATGGGTCGAAATCGAAAACGAACAGGGCGAGACCAAGCGCTTTCGCATCGTCGGTTATGACGAGATCTACGACCGCATGGATTACATCTCCATCGACTCACCCATGGCACGGGCCCTGCTGCGCAAGGAGGTGGATGACGAGGCAATCGTACAGACCCCAGGCGGGGAGGTGTGCTGGTGGATCACCAAGATCGAATATGTGAAGCCCGCCTGATGGCACGTACCTTGGCTGGGTACGTGCCATCCGGGTTTCAGCCTTCGCGCAATACGGTCAGCGGGCTGGCATTCAGCGCACGGCGCGTGCCGAACACTCCGGCAGCGCCAATCAACAAAGCACCGATCACGGGCAGCAGTAACAACCACGGGTGGGGATGCCACGCCAGGTCAAAGGCGTAGCGGTACAGCACCCAGGTCACCAGTTCGGTGCCCAGTGCCGCCAACAAGCCGCTGACGGCGCCCAGCAGGCCGAACTCAATGCGTCGGGCCTTGACCAGCAACTTACGCTCGGCACCCAGGGCGCGCAGCAATGCACCCTGGCGGATTCGTTCATCCAGGGTGGCCTGCAGGCCAGAGAACAACACCGCCATGCCCGCCGCGAGTACAAACAACAGCACGTATTCGACCGCCAAGGTCACTTGGGCAAGGATGCTGCGCAATTGCTCCAGCAGGGCCTCGACCTGCAGGATAGTGACCGCCGGGAAGGCCCGTGACAGGTCGACGATCTGTTGGTCATGGCCGGGAGCCAGATAGAAGCTGGTGAGGTAGGTCGCGGGCAGATCCTTCAAGGTGCCCGGTTGGAAAATCATGAAGAAGTTGGGCTGGAAGTTATCCCAGTTGATGGTGCGCAGGCTGGTGACCTGCGCCTCACGGTTTTCCCCTCCGATGGTGAACACCAGATGGTCGTTGAGCTTGAGCTTCAGGCTCTCGGCCACTTTGGCTTCCACCGACACGCCAGGAACCCCATCAGTGGGTTGCGCCGACCACCAGCTACCTGCCGTCAGGACGTTACCCGCTGGCAAGTCGGCTGCCCAGGTCAGGCTCAGGTCGCGTTGAGTGGCACGGTCGCCGCTGGAGTCCTTGCTGACAATCTCCTGCACCGGTTCGCCATTGATGCTGATCAGGCGCCCTGGTACCACCGGGTAAAGCGGCGCCGCTTGCGCCTGGACATCCAGCAGGCGGGCGCCAAAGGCGTCCTTGTCGGCCGGCAGGATATTCAGGGCGAAGTAGTTGGGTGCATCCTTGGGCAGCTGGTTTTGCCAGGTGTCGAGCAATTCGCCCCGCAACAGCGCGATCAACCCCATGGACAACAGGATCAAGCCAAACGCCAGGGACTGGCCTGCCGCCGCCAACGGGTGACGCAACAACTGGCCCAGGCCCAGGCGCCAGGGCAGGGAGGCGCGAGCCAATAACCGTCGCAGGCTTTGCAGCAACAGCAACAGCAAGCCACCCAGGAGCAACGCAGCCACCACACCGCCACCGAGTAATGCGAAGGTCAATACCAGGTCCAGGCTCAGGCGCCACATGATCAGGCCCAAGGCAAACAGCGCCGCGCCGTAAACCATCCAAGTGCTTGAGGGGATAGGCAGCAAATCGCGGCGCAACACCCGCAGCGGTGGTACCCGGCCCAGTGCGGCCAGTGGCGGGAGGGCGAAGCCGGCGAGGGCGACCAGCCCGGTACCGATCCCGGCGACGGCCGGCAGCAGCCCGCCCGGCGGTACGTCGGCGGGGAGCAAGTCGTGCAGGAAATAGAACAGGCCAAACTGCGCCAGCCAGCCGAGCAGGGCGCCGGCCAGGCTCGCCAGCAAGCCCAGCACACTCAGTTGCAGGGTGAACAACAACATCGCTTCACGGCGCGACAGGCCCAGGCAGCGCAACAACGCGCTGGCATCGAAACGTCGGCTGGCGAAGCGGTTGGCCGACAGCGCCACGGCCACGCCAGCCAGCAGCACGGCCACCAGGCTGGCCATGTTCAGGTAGCGTTCGGCCTTGCCCAGCGCGCCGCCGATTTGCTGGTTGCCATCGCGGGAGTCCTGCAGGCGCTGGTTGGCGGCCAGGCCCGGTTTGACCAGGTCGCGATAGGTTTGCAGCGCAGTGCTGCCTTGCGGCGCACGCCATAGTTCGCGGTAGCTCACCCGGCTGCCTGGCTGCACGACACCGGTGGCGTCCAGGTCCGCCAGGTTGATCATGACCCTGGGCGTGAGGCTGTAGAAGTTGCCGGCGCGGTCGGGCTCATAGGTCAGGATGCGTGCCAAGCGCAGGGTTTTCATGCCGACATCAATGCTGTCGCCGACTTTCAGGTCCAGCGCCGTCAGCAATCGTGCTTCCACCCAGGCTTCGCCGGGTTTTGGGGCACTGCCCGGAACTTCAGCGCCGAAAGGCTCGGTGCTGCTTTTAAGCTCGCCACGCAGCGGGTACTGCTCGTTGACCGCCTTGATACTGGAAAGCTGGATGCCATTGTCGGTGGCGATAACGCTGGAGAACTCCACGATGCGGGCGTGATCCAGGCCCAGTTCGGTCCCTGATTTGATTTGCTCGGGGCGGGCCGGCGAGCTGCCTTCGAGCACCAGGTCGGCGCCGAGGAACTCGGTGGCACGCAGCAGCATGGCGCCGTTGAGGCGCGCACCAAAGTAGCCGATGGCGGTGCTGGCGGCCACGGCCACCAGCAGGGCAAAGAACAGCACGCGCAATTCACCGGCGCGGGCGTCGCGCAGTAACTGACGCATGGCAAGGCTGAACAGACGCAACAGCGGCAAACGTGCCATCAAGGCTCCAGGGGCGCGACCATCAGGCCGGCTTCAAGGCGGATCAGGCGTCGGCAACGGTGGGCCAGGCGCTCGTCATGGGTGACCAGTACCAGGGTCGTACCGCTCTCTTTATTCAACTCGAACAGCAGGTCGCTGATGCGCTCGCCAGTATGGCTGTCGAGGTTGCCGGTGGGCTCGTCGGCAAACAGCACATCCGGTTCGGCGGCAAACGCGCGGGCAATCGCCACGCGTTGTTGTTCGCCACCGGACAGCTGGCGAGGCGAGTGGGTCAGGCGCTGGCCCAGGCCTACGCGCTCCAGCAGGTGTTTGGCTCGCTCGCGGGCGTCCTGGCGACCGTCCAGCTCCAGCGGCAGCATCACGTTTTCCAGCGCGTTCAAGCTGTCGAGCAACTGAAAGGATTGGAATACGAAGCCCACATGCTCGGCGCGGATGCGTGCGCGCTGGTCTTCGTCGAGGGTGCTCAGGGCTTGCCCGGCCAGGGTGACTTCGCCGCTGCTGGGCAGGTCGAGGCCGGCCAGCAGGCCCAGTAGGGTGGATTTGCCGGAACCGGAGCTGCCGACGATAGCCAGGCTATCGCCCTTGTTCAGTTCCAGGCTCAGTTCGTGCAGGATAGTCAGTTCACCTTCCGCGCTGGGAACCACTTTGCTAAGGTTTCGCGCGGTGAGAATGCTTGCGCCCATGGAGAATCCGATGCGAGTGTGGTTTTTGAGTGCTGGCCTGGCCTTGATGTGCATGGCCCAGAACGCAGCGGCGGGGACAGTCCCTGTCTCTTATTAACATCTCCCAGCCCCCGAGACTGTCGCTGGGGTCTCGTATGCCGTCTTTTTCTTTAAAAAAAAAAAAAAAATAACTCAAAAAAATACTACAATTCTATATATTGATTGCTATAGTACATAGTATAAGAGTGTAATATATATCAATACTTGAATACATCACTAATAGAAGTATGTTGCATTA
>NZ_WKCD01000261.1:0-7805 GCF_021606625.1 Pseudomonas sp. PA-4-8C | reverse complement strand
GCCCGGTGGTCACCAGCTACCAGCCGATGGACTACGTTGGGCTGCTGAGCCTGATTGTCGGGGTGGGGGCCTTGCAGATCATCCTCGACAAGGGCAATGACCTGGACTGGTTCGAGTCCAACTTCATCATCATCGGTGCGGCCATTTCGGTGATCGCCCTGGCGGTGTTCGTGATCTGGGAGATGACCGACAAGCACCCGGTGGTCAACCTGCGGCTGTTCGCGCACCGTAACTTCCGGATCGGCACCATTGTGTTGATCCTTGGTTATGCGGGCTTTTTCGGCATCAACCTGATCCTGCCGCAGTGGCTGCAAACCCAGATGGGCTACACCGCCACCTGGGCCGGGTTGGCAGTGGCGCCCATCGGCATTTTGCCGGTGCTGATGTCGCCATTCGTGGGCAAGTACGCGCACAAGTTTGACCTGCGCCTGCTGGCGGGCCTGGCATTCCTGGCGATTGGCTTGAGCTGCTTCATGCGCGCCGGTTTCACCAACGAAGTGGACTTTACCCACATCGCCATGGTGCAGCTGTTCATGGGCATCGGCGTGGCGCTGTTCTTCATGCCGACCTTGAGCATCCTGATGTCCGACCTGCCGCCGCACCAGATTGCCGACGGCGCGGGGCTGGCGACCTTCCTGCGTACCTTGGGCGGCAGCTTCGCGGCGTCGCTGACCACCTGGATCTGGATCCGCCGGGCCGACCAGCACCATGCCTACATGAGCGAGAACATGACCGTCTACGACTCGACCACCCGCGATGCGTTGCAGGCGCTGGGCGGGGCAGGGCAGAAGGCCTATACCCAGCTGGACCAGATTCTCACCAGCCAGGCGTACATGATGTCCACCGTGGATTACTTCACGTTGCTGGGGTGGATGTTCATGGGCTTGATGTTGCTGGTGTGGCTGGCCAAACCGCCGTTTACCGCAAAAGCGGGGCCGGCGGCATCGGGGCACTGATCCGCAAAAGTTGGAATGCAATCAAGTGTGGGAGCTGGCTTGCCTGCGATGCAGACACCTCGGTGTATCAGATGCACCGAGGTGATGCTATCGCAGGCAAGCCAGCTCCCACAGGTTGATCGGTGTTGTGCCAGAGGGTTATGCGCCAGGCAGCGCCAACTGCGGATTGACGAAGTCAAACGCCGCCAGTTGAAAGCCTTGCTCATCCACCTGCAATGCCCAGCCTTGCTTGTCCCAGTCCCCCAGCACAATGCGCTTGGCCGCCTGGTCGCCGATCTGCAACTTATGGATGGCGGGGCGGTGGGTATGGCCGTGGACCAGGGTGCGCACGCCAAACTGCTGCATCACCCGTGGCACTTCTTCAGGCGTGACATCGACGATGTCATTGGCCTTCATGCGCACCTGGGCGCTGCTCTCACTGCGCAGCTTGCGCGCCAGTTTATGGCGGGTGCCCAAGGGCAGGTGGCGCAGGATAAACAGCACAATCGGGTTACGCAGGATGCGCCGCAGCTTCATATAGCCGAGGTCGCGGGTGCAGAGGCTGTCGCCGTGCATCAACAGCACAGGCTCGCCATACAACTGCACGACCGTCGGGTCCTTGAGCAAGGTGGCGCCTGCCGCTTTGCAGAACGCCTTGCCGATCAGGAAGTCGCGGTTGCCGTGCATGATGAAAATCGGGGTGCCGCTGTCGCTCAGCTCACGCAAAGCCTCGCAGATGGAACGCTGGAAGGGGGTCATGCCATCGTCGCCAATCCAGGCTTCGAAGAAGTCCCCCAGAATGTACAACGCCTGGGCCCCACGGGCGCGGCCGTGGAGCAGATCCAGAAACGCCCGGGTGATGTCCGGGCGTTCCTCTTCCAGATGCAAATCTGAAATCAGCAATATCACGCTTCGATGATCTCGGCTTTCTCGACGATCACGTCTTCGGCTGGAACGTCCTGGTGACCGGCCTTGGAGGTGGTCGATACGCCTTTGATCTTGTCGACAACGTCGGTGCCTTGGGTGACTTTACCGAACACCGCGTAGCCCCAACCCTGCACGTTTTTGCCGCTGTGGTTCAGGAAGGCGTTGTCGGCGACGTTGATGAAGAACTGCGCGGAGGCCGAATGCGGCTCCATGGTACGGGCCATGGCGACGGTGTACTTGTCGTTGGAAAGGCCGTTGTCCGCTTCGTTCTGGATGCTTGGACGCTTGTCTTTCTTTTCTTTCATGCCAGGCTCGAAACCGCCGCCCTGGATCATGAAGTTACCGATGACACGGTGGAAAACCGTGTTTTCGTAGTGGCCGGCTTTGACGTATTCGATGAAGTTGGCGACGGTGATCGGCGCTTTATCGGCGTTCAGCTCGATGACGATGTCACCGTGGTTGGTGGTCAGTTTGACTTGAGTCATGTTCACTACTCTTTTCAGGGAATTCGTGGGTGTGGGCGCCTGGGCACCTTACCTGTCTGGCTAAACGACGGCCAAGGCGCGCAGTTTAGCCTGCCCGGCAGGAATTTCGAGGTGGTTTTTTACCAGTGGTGCGTTAAATGCACCTGAGCCCTGTCAGCGCCTTGACAGCATCAGCTATGATAAGCCCTTTGTTTTGTCTGGCCCCAACCGGCCATGAACCTGTCTGTTCAAGGATCCTATGAGCAAGCCCACTGTCGACCCTACCTCGAATACCAAGGCCGGACCTGCCGTCCCGGTCAATTTCCTGCGCCCGATCATCCAGGCGGACCTGGATTCGGGCAAGCACACGCAGATCGTCACCCGTTTCCCACCTGAGCCCAACGGCTATCTGCACATCGGCCACGCCAAGTCGATCTGTGTGAACTTCGGCCTGGCCCAGGAGTTCGGTGGCGTCACGCACCTGCGTTTCGACGACACCAACCCTGCCAAGGAAGACCAGGAATACATCGACGCCATCGAAAGCGACATCAAGTGGCTGGGCTTCGAATGGTCCGGTGAAGTGCGCTATGCCTCCAAGTATTTCGACCAGTTGTTCGACTGGGCCGTCGAGCTGATCAAGGCCGGCAAGGCCTATGTGGACGACCTGACCCCGGAGCAGGCCAAGGAGTACCGGGGCACGCTGACCGAGCCAGGCAAGAACAGCCCGTTCCGCGACCGTTCGGTGGAAGAGAACCTGGACTGGTTCAACCGTATGCGCGCCGGCGAATTCCCGGACGGCGCCCGCGTGTTGCGCGCCAAGATCGACATGGCCTCGCCGAACATGAACCTGCGCGATCCGATCATGTACCGTATCCGCCATGCCCACCACCATCAGACCGGTGACAAGTGGTGCATCTACCCCAACTACGACTTCACCCACGGCCAGTCGGACGCCATCGAAGGCATCACCCACTCCATCTGCACCCTGGAGTTCGAGAGCCATCGCCCGCTGTACGAGTGGTTCCTGGACGGCCTGCCGGTACCGGCGCACCCGCGTCAGTACGAGTTCAGCCGCCTGAACCTGAACTACACCATCACCAGCAAGCGCAAGCTCAAGCAACTGGTGGATGAAAAGCACGTGCATGGCTGGGACGACCCGCGCATGTCCACGCTGTCGGGCTTCCGTCGCCGTGGCTACACCCCGGCGTCGATCCGCAACTTCTGCGACATGGTCGGCACCAACCGCTCCGACGGCGTGGTCGATTTCGGCATGCTCGAATTCAGCATCCGTCAGGACCTGGATGCCAATGCACCGCGCGCCATGTGCGTGCTGCGTCCGTTGAAAGTCGTGATCACCAACTACCCGGAAGGCCAGGTCGAGAACCTCGAACTGCCGCGTCACCCGCAGAAAGAAGAGCTGGGCGTGCGAAAATTGCCGTTCGCCCGCGAGATCTACATCGACCGTGACGACTTCATGGAAGAGCCGCCAAAAGGCTACAAGCGCCTGGAGCCGAACGGCGAAGTGCGCCTGCGCGGCAGCTACGTGATCCGTGCGGACGAAGCGATCAAGGACGCCGACGGCAACATCGTCGAACTGCGCTGCTCGTACGATCCGGACACCCTGGGCAAGAACCCTGAAGGCCGCAAGGTCAAGGGCGTGGTCCACTGGGTACCGGCCGCTGCCAGCATCGAGTGCGAAGTGCGCCTGTACGATCGTCTGTTCCGCTCGCCCAACCCTGAAAAGGCTGAAGACAGCGCCAGTTTCCTCGACAACATCAACCCTGACTCCCTGCAAGTACTCACTGGTTGTCGTGCCGAGCCATCGCTTGGCGACGCACAGCCGGAAGACCGTTTCCAGTTCGAGCGCGAAGGTTACTTCTGCGCGGATATCAAGGACTCGAAACCTGGTGCTCCGGTATTCAACCGTACCGTGACCTTGCGAGATTCGTGGGGCCAGTGATTTAAGGGAAACATCGTGCTAACGATCTACAACACGCTCAGCAAGACCAAAGAAGTCTTCAAACCGCTGGACGGCAACAAGGTGCGCATGTACGTGTGCGGCATGACCGTGTACGACTACTGCCACATCGGCCACGGCCGCAGCATGGTTGCCTTCGACCTGGTGACCCGTTGGTTGCGTTTCAGTGGCTATGACTTGACGTACGTGCGCAACATCACCGACATCGACGACAAGATCATCAACCGTGCCAACGAAAACGGCGAGTCGTTTGATGCGCTGACCGAGCGCATGATCGCCGCCATGCACGAGGACGAGGCGCGCCTCAACATCCTCAAGCCGGACATGGAACCGCGTGCCACGGACCACATCCCGGGCATGCACGCGATGATCCAGACCTTGATCGACAAGGGCTACGCCTACGCACCGGGCAACGGCGACGTGTACTACCGCGTCGCCAAGTTCATGGGCTACGGCAAGCTGTCGCGCAAGAAGATCGAAGACCTGCGCATCGGCGCGCGCATCGAAGTCGACGAGGCCAAGCAGGACCCGCTCGACTTCGTGCTGTGGAAAGCCACCAAGCCGGGCGAGCCGAGCTGGGAGTCGCCCTGGGGCGCCGGGCGTCCGGGTTGGCACATCGAGTGCTCGGTAATGTCCACCTGCTGCCTGGGCGAGACCTTCGACATTCATGGCGGCGGCAGCGACCTGGAGTTCCCGCACCACGAAAACGAAATCGCCCAGAGCGAAGCTGCCACTGGCAAGACTTACGCCAATGCCTGGATGCACTGCGGCATGATCCGCATCAATGGCGAGAAGATGTCCAAGTCCTTGAACAACTTCTTCACCATCCGCGACGTGCTGGAAAAGTACCACCCGGAAGTGGTGCGCTACCTGCTGGTGTCCAGCCACTACCGCAGCGCCATCAACTACTCCGAAGACAACCTCAAGGACGCCAAGGGTGCCCTGGAGCGTTTCTACCACGCGTTGAAAGGCCTGCCCGCGGTGGCGCCTGCTGGCGGCGAAGCCTTCGTGGCACGCTTCACCGAAGTGATGAACGACGACTTCGGCACCCCGGAAGCCTGCGCCGTACTGTTTGAAATGGTGCGCGAGATCAACCGCTTGCGCGAGACCGATATCGACGCAGCGGCGGGCCTGGCGGCACGCCTGAAAGAACTGGCCAGCGTGCTGGGCGTGTTGCAGATGGAGGCTGATGACTTCCTGCAAGCGGGCGCTGAAGGGCGTGTGGATGCCGCCGAGGTAGATGCACTGATCCAGGCGCGTCTGGCGGCTCGCAGCAATAAAGACTGGGCGGAATCCGACCGTATCCGCGACCAACTGACCGCGATGGGTGTGGTGTTGGAAGACGGCAAGGGCGGGACGACGTGGCGGTTGGCTGACTGACCGTTGATAGCGGCACGCTGAACAAAAAACGCCCCGACTGGTTCGGGGCGTTTTTTTGCACACTGTTTAACGTTTCACTCGATCCACTGTGGGAGCTGGCTTGCCTGCGATGACGGAGTGTCAGTTACCGAAAATGTTGGCTGACCCGCCGCAATCGCAGGCAAGCCAGCTCCCACATTTTTTACCGTGCCCACTTTGCGAACTCTTCGGTTTCAGATTTATATGTGAGTTGGATGGTCTTTGAGGCTTAGTGTTTTATCCACCATTAACTGGATCCCCTCCAGCATCCGACAAATCCCCAGGGCGACGCTGCGAGGATTGCCTTCGATCTCAAAAGCCAAGTGGCTTGCCAGTGCATGAACCGACGCTAGATCCTCAGATGCGTTGACCAGCAGCGTCTCGACGTCTAGTCCTTCGCGCACGGTAAACAAGCCATGGCCCTCAGCAGACGGCTCTGGTTTCTCAGACGGGTTCAGATAGTGGTTGATTGCTCGATGAGCAGCAGTGTGAAGCGTGATTGAATCTGAAGGCGGATTAGGACTGTCTTTAATCATGGCGAAGCTCCTAGAGTATTGGAGTCACCACCCATCGCTGCGAAACGATATTGGGGTGGCAGCTGTACGCAGGTTCGCAGACCGGGACTCTAGGCACCCGGCATACCCGAAGGTATCCCGCGCACAGCCGCCATAACATCAGGCATAAAAAAGCGCCCGCTATCTTGAGGTGGACGCTGTGCGTCTAGAGTTTAACCGGGCTGCGAAACCCGGTCGCTGAATTTGCAGCGACCGCCGAAGATTAGGCAGGGATCTTCCGAGGGGCAACCCTAAAACGCTGTCGGAAATTTCTGGCTGGAGCTCAATGCCTGGATGGATCAGGTGCCAGCTGAGGTAATGGTTATCACCAAGAACCGTTTTACTGATCGACCGGGCGCTCCCCGGTGTGGCGCGTAGCGGGATGATGCTGAGCTGGCGCAATGGGCGGCGCGTATCCGCTCGATTGCCTGGCGCCAAACCAAATGTGGGAGCTGGCTTGCCTGCGATAGCGGAATTTCAGTCAATGATGCTGTGACGGATAAACCGCTATCGCAGGCAAGCCAGCTCCCACATTTGAATTCGCCTGAAGAATCAGCGGCGGCTGCTGACTTCGGCGGGGACGTCATCACCGGCCATGCGTTTGCGGAACAAGGCCGTTCGCGCCAGCAGCAGTGTGGTGACCGGCACGGTGATCGCGAGCAAAATCGGAATCAGCCAGCCATGCAACACCGGCCCGGACTTGAGCACCGAAAAGTAGATGATCGACGCCAACGCCACGCTCCACGCCCCCAGCGTCGAGGCCAGTGCCGGTGGGTGCATGCGTTGGAAAAATTCTTTCATCCGCAGCAAGCCAATCGCGCCAATCAAGGCAAACAGGCTGCTGAGCAGCAGCAACGCCGCCACGATAATTTCAACCCATAACGGAATCATTCAATCACCTCGCCACGCAGCAGGAATTTGGCCAGGGCGAACGAGCCGACGAAGCCGAACAGCGCGATCAATAGCGCCGCTTCAAAGTAAGTGTCGCTGGCATAGCGAATACCCAGGGTCAGCATCATCAACATCGCCAGGATGTACAGGTAGTCCAGCGCCAGTACCCGGTCCTGGGCCGAGGGGCCTTTGAACAGGCGCACCAGGGTCAGCACCATGGCCAGGGAGAACAGGAACAGGCTGAACAGGATCGCATTGGCGAGCAGGGCGCTCATTCGAAGATCTCCATCAGGGGCCGTTCGTAGGCGTGCTTGAATTGCTGGATAAACGAGGCCTCGTCATCCAGGTCGAAGACGTGCAGCAGCAGGATGCTACGGTCCAGGGCCAGTTCCGACCACACGGTGCCGGGGGTCACGCTGGTGATCATCGCCAGCACGGCCAGGCCGTTGGCGTCGCGCAGGTCCAGGGGGATCTTGATAAAGCGTGAGCGCGGTGGGCGTGAGCCACAGGTGAGTACGCCCCAGGCCACGTGCAGGTTGGAGATGATCACGTCGAGGCCAACCCGGAAGAACAGGCGCACGATCACCCCAGGGCGACGGATGCGGATCGGCAACGGGCGCAATGGCGCCATCATCAGCGGCGCGAGAAAGCCCAGCAG
>NZ_WKCD01000260.1:0-7858 GCF_021606625.1 Pseudomonas sp. PA-4-8C | reverse complement strand
TTCTTGACGACCATAGAGCATTGGAACCACCTGATCCCATCCCGAACTCAGCAGTGAAACGATGCATCGCCGATGGTAGTGTGGGGTTTCCCCATGTGAGAGTAGGTCATCGTCAAGATTAAATTCCAAAACCCCTGTCTGCTAACGCAGACAGGGGTTTTGTTTATGTAGAAGCTCATGAATTTCACCGGCACGTTGCCAACCCAACGGTCTGGTACACAGAATTTCTTGACGACCATAGAGCATTGGAACCACCTGATCCCATCCCGAACTCAGCAGTGAAACGATGCATCGCCGATGGTAGTGTGGGGTTTCCCCATGTGAGAGTAGGTCATCGTCAAGATTGAATTCCGAAACCCCTGTCTGCTAACGCAGACAGGGGTTTTGTCGTTTAGGGCGGCCCGTCACAGCCCATCTACGCGACACTTACCGCCTGTCGGTTTCCTACGCTAAAAGAAGATGCTTCTCACAAATTCCTAAGATTTGTCGAAGTTTGGCCGAAAGCCTGACGAGCCATGCGTGCACCGAAATAGAGCGACCGCAGAGTCCGCCTATCCCGTTACATGGAATGTTCCACTCGGCACGCTCACCCCCCTTTGGCAAAAGAAGTCGATGAAATGAATCTCAAGTTCAGTCATAAAATTCTGTTGGCCGCGTCAGGCGTCGTGGTTTTAGCCTTTGCGCTATTCACGCTCTACAACGACTATCTGCAGCGCAGCACCATCAGGCAAAACCTCACTTCGTCCATCCAGCAATCCGGCGAGCTCACTGCCAGCAGTGTGCAGAACTGGCTCAGTGGTCGCATCCTGGTTCTCGAGAACCTGGCGCAAAACGTTGCCCACCAGGGCAGCGCCGCCGATCTTCCTGGTTTGGTCGATCAACCAGCGCTTACCAGCAACTTCCAGTTCACCTATGTGGGACAAGCCAACGGGGTATTCACCCAGCGCCCTGACGCGAAGATGCCTGACGACTACGACCCTCGTCAGCGCCCTTGGTACAAGCAAGCAGTACTCGCGGACAAAACCATGCTTACTCCGCCTTATATGGCGGCTGTGGGCGGTCAGATCGTGACAATTGCCATGCCGGTGAAAAAGAACGGCGAGTTGTTGGGTGTTGTCGGTGGTGACCTGAGCCTGCAGACACTGGTGAAGATCATCAACTCGGTAGACTTCGGTGGTATCGGCCATGCGTTTCTGGTCAGCGGCGATGGCCAGGTCATCGTCAGTCCGGACCAGGACCAGGTGATGAAGAACCTCAAGGACATCTACCCTGGCACCAACGTGCGCATTGAGAAGCTCAATCAGGACGTCGTACTCAAAGGACAGGATCGCATCCTCTCTTTCACGCCTATCAGCGGCTTGCCTGGCGCTGACTGGTACATAGGCCTGTCGATCGACAAAGAAAAAGCCTATGCCCCACTAGGCAAATTCCGCACTTCGGCCTTGATTGCGATGTTGATCGCCGTTGTGGCCATTGCGGTGCTCCTGAGCCTGTTGATTCAAGTACTGTTGCGCCCGCTGACCACCATGGGCGTGGCCATGCAGGACATTGCCCAAGGCGAAGGTGATTTGACCCGACGTCTGGACGTGACCAGCAAAGACGAGTTCGGTGAGGTCGGCAGCGCATTCAACCAGTTCGTCGAGCGAATCCACGCATCGATTTCCGAAGTGTCTTCGGCAACACGCCAGGTGCACGATTTGTCCCAGCGTGTGATGGCTTCATCGAATGCGTCGATCATCGGCTCTGACGAACAGAGCGCACGTACCAACAGCGTGGCTGCAGCCATCAACGAACTGGGTGCTGCCACCCAGGAAATCGCGCGTAACGCCGCTGATGCGTCCCAGCACGCCAGTGGTGCCAGCGAACAAGCTGACGATGGTCGTAAAGTGGTGGAGCAAACCATCCAGGCGATGTCTGAGTTGTCGCAAAAGATCAGCCTGTCTTGCACTCAGATCGAAACCCTCAATGCCAGTACCGATAACATCGGGCACATCCTGGATGTGATCAAAGGCATTTCCCAACAAACCAACCTGCTAGCCCTCAACGCGGCGATCGAAGCGGCCCGTGCTGGTGAAGCCGGGCGTGGTTTTGCCGTGGTGGCGGATGAAGTGCGTAATTTGGCGCACCGTACCCAGGAGTCGGCAGAAGAAATCCACAAGATGATCACCTCGCTGCAAGTGGGCTCTCGTGAAGCCGTGACCACCATGAACGCCAGCCAGGCTTCCAGCGAAGAAAGTGTTGAAGTCGCCAACCAGGCAGGTGAGCGCTTGGTCAGCGTGACGCAACGTATCGTTGAGATTGATGGCATGAACCAATCCGTTGCGGCCGCGACTGAAGAGCAGACCGCAGTGGTTGAAACCCTCAACGTCGATATCAACCAGATCAACCTCTTGAACCAGCAAGGTGTGGCCAACCTCAACGAAACGCTCAAGGACTGCGATGCGCTGTCCCAGCAGGCCAGCCGATTGAAGCAATTGGTCGATAGCTTCAAGATCTGATCCTGACTGCATCGGAGCGAGGCCACTCGCTCCGACTGCTTGGCCCTGCGTCCACGGTGCTATTCAGAGGAAGCTAATAGCGCTCAGATAGTCGCAGCCTTTGCGTAACAGCGCCTGGCTCTTGGGTGGATAGCACATCCCCATTTTTTCCAAGCCCCACCGGGCATTGTCGTAACGGATCATCGACGTGTCACCGATGTCTTCGCCCAGCCCGTCCAGATAAAAGCCCAGCACCCCGAACAGGGCGTTATCACGGCTCACTTTGCGCAACGCTCGTTGCCACTCTTCAACGCTGACTCGGTCAAAAACGTGCCCAGCCTCGCTGAAGGCATCGAGGTACTGATCCCAATTCAAGGGCTGCGGATTGTGCAAGTTGAACACGTTTCGCTCGGTGTCAAAATGAGCGCTATGGAAAGCGATGAAACGCGCCAGGAAGTCCACCGGCATCAGATCGAAATTGGCCTCCAGTCGCGGGACGAGGCCCAATTGCAGAGACCCCTTGAGCATCAACAGCAAGCGGTTTTTCTGTGGCTGACAAACACCGTTCTGGCTGTTGAAGCTGATATTCCCCGGACGATGAATATTAACCCAGGCCCCTTGCTCGACTGCTCGTCCTAATAGCCGCTCGGCGACCCACTTGGAAAGGTTGTAGCCATTTTTCACGTAGAGCGGCAGTGTGCGCCGGGCAGGCGTTTCAAGCACGTACCCATCGGCGTCCACGCTGCTGCAGGCTGAGAGCGTCGAGATGAAATTGAGGACCTTCTTGCAATGGGTCTCGCAAAGACGCAGGCACTCCAGCACCGGTTCGACGTTGTCCTTGGCGAGTGAGGCGTAATCCATCACATGATTGACCTGCGCGGCGTTATGCACCACCACGCCGTAATGGCGGGCCAGGTGCTCGTACACGTCATCGGCCAAGCCCAGGCGGGGTTTACGAATATCAGCGGCGTATACCTGCACTCGGCTCAGGTCCAGATCTTCCAAGCGGTATTCACGCAACGCCTGGGCGAACCTTGCCGCCGCCGAATGGCCGGGTAACTCACGCACCAGGCACGCCACGTCCTGCGCGCCGCCAGCCAGCAGTGCCTGGACGATATGCACCCCGACAAAGCTGTTCGCCCCGGTGACGATGGCTTTGCGCGTGTCTCCCGCAAGGGCCGCGGGCAGCGTCTCGACCTCCAGTGCTCGCGTCGCGTCTTGCTCCATCTGGTTGGACCGGGTATCCGGCAGCGTGCCGCCATCCATGAGTGCGGCCAATGTGCGGATGGTCGGCGTCTCAAAAAAGGGGCTCAGGCAGAAGCTACGACCAAACTGCTCGCGCAGGCGTAGCAACAGGGTCGACAACAGGATGGAGTGGCCACCGAGGTTGAAAAAACTCTCATCGATCGAGAGGTCGCCAGCGGGTAATCCCAACAGTTCACCCCACAGGTCAGCCAGTTGTGCCTGCAAAGGGTCTTGTACGCGGCAGCGGCTCACCCCGACGGGTGTAGTTATTGGCATGGCCAGTAAGGCTTTGCGATCAATCTTGCCGTTATTCGAACGGGGCATGCCTGCCAGCTCGCTCCAAGCGCTTGGCTGCATGTGCACGGGCAACCATTGCCGAGCGTATTCCTTCAGGCTTGCCAGCGTAGCGCCAGGTTCTGG
The DNA here is from genome assembly GCF_021606625.1 of Pseudomonas sp. PA-4-8C. NCBI lineage: Bacteria > Pseudomonadati > Pseudomonadota > Gammaproteobacteria > Pseudomonadales > Pseudomonadaceae > Pseudomonas > Pseudomonas sp. PA-4-8C. The sequence continues at coordinate 3,716 of NZ_WKCD01000260.1, read as the reverse complement.
CTGGGCGACAAACCCGATGATTCTGTGTGCCGCATCGATCACCACTGCCACTTGGCGAAACAAGCGACTATCGCGCAAGCACTGTTCAATATCCCGAGGCTGAACTCGAAACCCGCGGATCTTGACTTGCTCATCCCGACGGCCGCCCAGCTCGATGCCTACTTGCGTCCATTTCGCCAAGTCGCCGCTGCGATAAGCCTGCAGCACTTGCCCATTGGGCAGTGTCAGTGCCACGAACGGATTGTCGGCCAGGGACGGTGTATTCGAATAACCCAGGCTTACTCCGGGACCGACAATGTACAAGTCGCCCATTACCTGTTCATCCACGGGCTGCAGGTTCTCGTCGAGAATCAGCACCTGGCTGTTGGCGATGGGAAGTCCGACATTGCGATGGCTGTCGCCCCGTTGGAATACTCGATGGGTCGCCAGCACAGTGGCCTCGGTCGGCCCATAGAGGTTATGTAACTGGCATTGATCGGCCAGTTGTTCGATCACGCAGGGCTCGCAGAAATCACCTCCGGTCAGCAGATGGGTCATGCCCAATGGCTGATCCAGCGGCAGGATACTGAGCAGCGCCGGTGGCACGAACCCATGCGTGACGCGTTGCTGGCGAATCAGCTCTAGCAGTTGCTGAAGGTCGTGACGTTGGTCTGGGGTGGGGACGATCAACTCGGCGCCGGCGACCAAGGTCGGGAAAATATCGATCAGTGAGGAATCGAAGCCCAGCGGCGAAAACTGCAGGACGCGGCTGTGTTGATCCAACGCCACGCAACTGACGAGCCAGGCCGTGAAATGCGCCAGGTTGTATTGGCTCAGCAGTACCCCCTTGGGCTGGCCCGTCGTACCCGAGGTGAACAGTGCCACGCACGGCTCGTCGGCACGGGGATGACGGCGCATCAGCGGTTGCGTCATGTCGGCGCTGTGCGCGGCAACCTGGCTCACATCAAGTGAAACGAAACGCTCTCGCAATGGGTGCTGGCCATTCTCCAGCAGCACACAGGCCTTGAGGCTGGTCAGCATGCAGTGCTGGCGTTGCTCCGGGTGGTCAGGCACCAGCGGCAAATACACGGCGCCACAGCCAAGCACCGCGAGAATGCTGGCGTACAACTCGGCGGATTTCTCCAGGCATACGCCGACCACTTGTGGAGCCTCGGCATCCTCCAGTAAGGGAAGCAGGCGTTGTTGAATAGCCATGGCTTGTTGCTGGAGCTGCCGATAAGTCAGCGCATGACCGGCGGTGTTCAGCACTGTTCGATGTGCGAAGGTATTGAGGCTGGCCTGCAGCCGTTCGATCATGGGCGTTCGGGCCGCGTGCAGTAAGGCAGAGTCCGCCGTGTGGTTGAACCGGTGCATGAAAGCCAAGGCATCCAGCTCTTGCAGACTCTGTTCAGGCCAGGCGTTAGCAGTGGCCGTTGCCGAGAAATAAGCGGGATCTCTTGAGAAACCGCAGACCAACAAAGCAGCGCATTCCACCAATGCATCCGTTGCCTGCTGGCGCAACCGCTGCCCATTGCCGCTGGGCTCCTGGGCAACGTCTTGCACAGCTAGCAGGCGCCGCTCGCGGTCATAGCAGCGCAACTGCAGTAAGGGCAGCCCGTGTTCGCAGAGCGGGCCGATACCCACGCGCAAGCTTAACCAAGGCGCACTGGTGGGCGAGGGCGGCAGCGGCTGACTCCCGTCGTCAATCATCAGGTCGATAGACCCCGCTCCTGCCACATGCCCATATTGCTCCAGCTCCTGCTTGAGCGCCTCCAGAGCTTTACTGGTGCCACGCCACTCGATCTGCAAGCGCCTCATGCCAACTTCCTCGCTACGGGCAGGTAGTCGCTCAGGGCTCGTGCCACGCTAGGGGTTTGCAGGACACCGCTGTGGTGCAGAAAGCCCATGATATTGGTCACCAGCGGATGTTGATGGGTGATGGGAAAGTCCAGCGCCTGGATTTCATCGCGCAATGCCAGGCGAGCGTCGGCACTGATAACCAAGTGTTCGATCAGTTGCAGATCGAAGTCTTTTTGTAGGTCGTTGGTCAGGTAGTGCGTCAGGAACACGGGCAGGGCTTGGGCAATGTGGTCGCGATCTTGCGGGCTTGCCGACTGCCAGTAGAGACGCACCAACTGTGTCCAGAACCGCGCATGCCGCCCTTCATCAAACAGATGATCGGCCATCAGGCCGCGGACAGAAGATTTGACGCTGCCGTCTTTGGAAAATGCTGCGACGTCATGGGTGACGGTGTTCTCAGCGATGGCGACGCCGATCAACTCAACGGCATCGTGCAAACATACCGGTACCTGCGCCTGGGCTGCCGGCAGCGCGCGGCCCAATTCAATTTGCCCGGGTAGATCAAGCGGTTGGATTCCGGTCATCTCCACGGCTTGCTGCAGAAAATCCAGCGCGACCAGCGCGTGGTAATCCTCGTCGACAACGACTGTCATCGCGTCGTAGCGGCAGGCGAGCGGGAAGGGCAGGGAGAAGCGATTTTTAGCGATGCTGCGCGCGGTTTTGTCGACGATCTCGGTTTCGAAAATCACCACGTCATTGATGAATTTATAGAAGCTTTGCATCAGTACGAAGTCGCGCCATTGTGGGCAGTGCTTGAGAAAGGTTGCACTCAGCACCAGAGGCTGGCGGCACAGGGGGAAGATGAGTTTGTCGTCGTCTTCCAACATCCGCCGGGGGCGTGTGCGGATGGTTGCGCGACGCTCCCAGTCATCGGCAAAGGATTGGTAGTGGGCGGCGTTCACGGGCGTACCTCTTGCATCGAGGCCAGTACGTCGTCCCAGAGGGTTATACGACTCTCCACGGCGCCCAGGGCGGCGTTATCGGCCTGTCTCTGACGGCTGGGGTCTGCTTCGAACAGACGCTGTAGCAACTGATGCGCCGCAGGCCCGTGATCATCGCTGTCCATTTCGATATGGCGGCTGAGGTAGTGACATAACGTAGGGGCCTGCCGACCTATGAAAGCATGGCTATGCAAAAGCCTCTGGAACATAGACGGAATTACACTCTCGCGGCCATGCAGGAACGCCGCCGCCACACAGTGGGTCGGGGCGCTCAAGGCGATTTGTAAGGTGCTGTCGACGAAGCGGGCCACGCCCTGAGGCGCACCGATCATTTGCAACGCTGCGCTTACCTCCACCCCCTGGCTTTGCAACTCGATAAAGCGGGTGATTGCGACAGTGCTGGCGCCCACTTCCGTCATGGCGTCCAGGTACAGCTCGAAGTGGCTGCAATAGCCCCGTGTCGGGTGCTCGTCCGACTCTTCCGCCAATACGATTTCATTGATCAGGCGGGCAGCGTGCGGGTCAGCGCAGGGGAGCCAGGGCAGTTGCGTGCCGGTCAGGTCCTGTTGCAGACGTTTGGTCAGGCTCATGAAGTCCCACACAGCAAATACATGGTATTGCATAAAGTGTTTTAACTTGCCAAGAGTGGTTATTTCTATAAATAACGGGTGGCCGAACAGTTTTTGTTTTTTTTGCTCAAGTAAATATTGATGCATGTTGACGCCTATAGTTGTTGCGAGTGCTGTAAAAGCAGTGTTGGAATATTATAGTTGTGGATGTAAGAGTAACTTGGGCGCGACCACGCGCACGACGCTGCCTTTTAAATAGGCGGTCGCAGCGGTTTGTGAAAGCGGAGCTTGCTGGACGAAGATAATAAGCTGATTGAATGTTTGAACCGGTATACAAATGTATTAAAGGACTTTGCGGATGTTTATA
>NZ_WKCD01000026.1:0-40647 GCF_021606625.1 Pseudomonas sp. PA-4-8C | reverse complement strand
GTTCAAATGGTTGCCGCCGACCTGCGGATACCGCCTGGTCAGCGAGCGCAAGGACTTGCCGCTGTGGCATCACCTGGTCTGCGGCGACCGTGACGCGGTGCACCACGAACGCATTTCCCAGTCCGGGCGCATGCTCAGCGAAGGCAGCGTGCCCGAGGATGACTGGGAGGATTACCTGATTTTCCGCGCAGGCTGAACGAGGAGTGTGTATGAAGGTGGCCGCCAAGTGGGCAGCGGGCCTGGTCGTGCTGGCGCTGAGCGGGCCGGGCTGGTGCGCGAAGAAAGTCGACCTGGATTACCACATCAAGCTGTTGCCCCAAAGCCAGCAGGCCGAGGTGCGCGTCAGCCTGTCCCAGGGCGCGGCGGTGCGCAGCCTGAACTTCGACCTGGGCCGCGACGGTGACTACAGCGACTTCAAGGCCGATGGCCAGTGGCAGGTCACCGGCAACCGTGGCCTGTGGCAACCCAGCGCCGACAAGGCCAGCCTGACCTACCGGGTGCGCCTGGCCCATGCGCGCAAGCCCGGGGTTTATGACACACGGATCACGCCCGGCTGGGCGTTACTGCGCGGCGAAGACCTGGTACCGGCCGCACGTCTCGATCAGCAAGACGGCATCGAGCTGGTCTCACGCCTGCTGTTCGAACTGCCTACCGGGTGGAAGAGCGTCGAAACCGCCTGGCCGCGCATCGGCCAAAACAAATTCCGCATCGACAACGTGTCCCGCCTGTTCGACCGTCCCACCGGCTGGATGCTGGCGGGCAACCTCGGCAGCCGCCGCCTGCGCCTGGGTGAAACCGACGTCACCGTGGCCTCGCCAAAGGGTCAGGGCATGCGCCGTATGGACGTGCTGACGCTGCTGACGTTTGTCTGGCCCCAGGTGGAAGCCGCCTTCCCGCGCCATCCCGGCAAACTGTTGATCGTCGGCGCCAGTGACCCGATGCGGCGGGGGGCTTATTCACTGCGCGACTCGATCTACCTCAACAGCCGCACGCCGCTCGTTGGCGAAAATGGCAGCAGCCCGTTGCTGCGCGAAGTGGTACAGGCCATCGGGCGCTTCAACGACCACGATAGCAGTGACTGGATCAGCGAGGGCTTGGGCGAGTACTACGCGATTGAACTGATGCGGCGTGCCGGTGGCATCACCGATGAACGCTATGCGGCGATCCAGGCGCGGCTGACCAAAGAAGGTAAAGACGTCACTACGCTCAAAGGCGAGCACGTCAACGGCGCGACGCTGGCGCGTTCGGTGGTGGTGTTGCAGGAGCTGGACCGAGAGATCCGCGTGAAGACCCACAACAAACGCTCCCTGGACGATCTGGCGCAGGCAGTGATGCGGGTGAACAGCATCAACACCAAAGAGTTCGTGCAGTTGGCCGAGAGCGTGATCGGCGAGTCGTCGGTGGTGCTGGACAGCAAACTGCTGCGCTGATTCCTAGCCCTGTGCAATTCAACATGTGGGAGGGGGCTTGCCCCCGATGGCGGTGGGTCAGCAAAAAGTAGGCTGCTGACACTCTGCTATCGGGGGCAAGCCCCCTCCCACATTTGAATCTCCAGCATGTCCAAGTCTTAGATCAGGCTTTAGGTTTCACCACCTTTTCAGCCGCCACTTCAGCCTTGGTTTTCAGGTTCTTCAACTCTTCCCCGGCCCGTTCGATCTTGGTGCGCACGCTGTTCATTTCCTGGCGGCCCTGTTCCAGTTTGTCCTTGAGCGAACTGTGCCCGGTAAAGCCACGGGCCAGTGCCACGCCACCAATCGCCACCTGGATCAAGCCGAAAATCCCACCGCGGCGCAGGCCTTTACCCACCATCATCACTCCGCCGGCCACTGAGCCAATGCGTTCCCAGCCATGCACGTTCTGGTTGGGTTGAGGTTTCAACGGTGTGGCTTCGATGACAGGTCGCAAGGTTTTGCTGTCGCTCATGATCAGTCTCCAACAAGGGCAAGTGTTACTAGCTGACTACGCGCATGTGCCGGATGTTCCCGCAATATCAGTACTTGGGGCCCGAACGGGTGTTGTTGCCCTTGGCCAGGCGGTCATAGAGCACCACGTTGACCGTGGCCGCTAGGTTCATGCAGCCGGTGGTGGGGATGTACACCACGTCCTCGCACCAGTCGCGGATCTCTTTGTCCAGGGAACCGTCTTCGGGGCCGAAGATATACAGCGCGCGGTCGGGGTGAGTGTATTCAGGCAACGGGCGGGCGCCTTCGACCAATTCCACGGCGACCGGGATGCAACCCAGGGGCAGGATCTTTTTCAGGTCGTCGATGCCGATCAGCGGGATATCGTGGTGCACCTTCTTGGTGTCGGTGATGAAATCCCGGGCGCGCTCGTAACGTACGCCGGTGTAGAACACCGAGGCCACGCCGTAGCAGCCGGCGGCACGCATCACCGAGCCGACGTTTTCGGGGGATTTGGGGTTATACAGACCGATGCAGCTGTAGCGTTTATTGCCCACGGGGAAGGGTGCCTTGAGAAAAACGGCGATTATACGGCCTGGGGGGATGCAGTGCTTGGACGATCGTCATCGCGGGCAAGCCCGGCTCCCACAGGGAAATGCATTCCTACTGTGGGAGCTGGCTTGCCTGCGATGAGGCCGGAACAGGCAAAGAAAAGCCTCAGTCGTCCTTCTTCATCAACCCCGCCAACGCCGCAAACGGGTTGTGCGTTGCCTTGGCAATGCTCGGGCTGCTGGTGGAGCCTTCGCCGAAGTACTGCTGGTCGGTGTAGCGCGAGTGTTCGTTGTCGTGGCAGTACAGGCACAGCAACTCCCAGTTGGAACCGTCCTGGGGGTTGTCATCATGGTTGTGGTTACGGTGGTGGACGGTCAGTTCACTTAAGCGCTTGCCGGAAAACTCACGGGCGCAGCGGCCGCACACATGGGGGTACATCTTCAAGGCTTTATCGCGGTAGCCCATTTCGCGGTCGCGCTGGGCATCGGCGAGGATGCGGTCCAGCTTGGCGGTGTGGGAGGGCGGGTTGTTCGAGCTCATCATGGCTCCTGGCTATTATTGGGTGGTTCACGGATAGGGTTGATTCTAGCCGCTCCCACAGGGGATTGGCGCGATTGAATCAACCGTGATCAGCCCTTGAGCTTCTCTGCAATCCAGATGGTATGCCGCGTGCCCTTGTTGCCATGGGCAAATACTTGCACTTCCTCGGCCTTGAAGCCGGCCTTGCGCAGTTTGTCACTGAACAGCTTGTCGGCGCTGGCCGACCACACCGCCAGCACACCCTTGGGCCGCAGGGCCTTGGCGCACGCGGCCAGGCCACTGGCCGAGTACAGCCAACTGTTGGCTTTTTGCGTGAGTCCCTCGGGGCCGTTGTCGACGTCGAGCATAATCGCGTCAAAGCCTTGTGGTTCGGCCTGCAGTACCTTGGCCACGTCTTCCTGGCGGACCACGGTGCGCGGGTCCAGCAGCGGGCGACCGGATTTCTCCCCCAGCGGCCCACGGTTCCATTCCACGACGCCGGGCACCAGTTCGGCCACCACCACTTCGGCGCTCTTGCCCAAATGCTTGAGCGCCGCAGCCAAAGTAAAGCCCATGCCCAGGCCGCCGATCAGCACCCGTGAACCCGGGCGACCGGCCACCTTGCGGCAGGGAATCTCCGCCAGGGCATCTTCGGAGCCGTGCATGCGCGTGTTCATTAACTGGCCGCCGTCACCGCCCTGGATCTTGATGACGAAGTCCTCGCCGTATTCGAACAGGCACAAGGCACCGCCGTTGTCGGGGATTGGGGTGGTGTCCAGCAGAACGAAACGTTTCATGGAAATCTCATTGGGAAGGGCATTCTTGCGCGGTTGGGAGTAGCCTTAAGGCATTCCGGTCAGGCCATGGAGCCATCGATGAAGTGCAGCATTCTAACGGTCATTGTGTTGAGCGCGCTCGCATTGGGTACCGCGCAGGCTCAGGAGTTACAAACCGTACCGGTCGCGCCCACGCCAACCCCAGGCGCGCCGGGCACGCCAACGCCCACGTTGTACCCGCAAGTCACGCCGCCCGTTGCGCCCAAGACCCATAATGGCGCGCCACCGCTGGCGCCCATCGTGCTGCCGGCACCGCCCAAGGACCAGACGGTCCCTGGCCTGCAGCAGAACGACAGCAAGCCAAAGACGCCAGGCGGTTAGACCAGGCCGAGGGCCTTGAACACAAAGGCATATTCGAGGGCGACGTCACGTAGCCCCTGATAGCGCCCGCTCATGCCGCCATGGCCGGCGCCCAGTTCGGTCTTGAGCAGCAGCAGGTTGTCGTCCGTCTTGGTATCACGCAGCTTGGCCACCCACTTGGCGGCTTCCCAGTACTGCACGCGGCTGTCGTTGTAACCTGCGATTACCAGGGTAGCTGGGTAAGCCTGGGCGCGGACGTTCTCGTACGGCGCGTAAGCCTTGATGCGCGCGTACACCTCGGGGTCTTCGGGGTTGCCCCATTCGTCGTACTCGGTGATGGTCAGCGGCAGTTCCGGGTCGAGCATGGTATTGAGCACGTCGACGAACGGTACTTCGGCAATCGCCGCCTGGAACAATTCCGGGCGCTGGTTGAGCACCGCGCCGATCAACAGGCCGCCGGCACTGCCGCCGCTGATCGCCAGTTGCCGGGAGGTGGTCAGGCCCTGGGCGATCAAATGCTCGGCGCAGGCGATAAAGTCGCTGAAGGTGTTCTGCTTGTGTTCCTGCTTGCCGTTGCGATACCAGGCTTCCCCCAGCTCACCGCCGCCGCGCACATGGGCGATGGCAAACGCCACCCCGCGGTCGAGCAAGCTCAGGCGCGCATGGGAAAACCACGGGTCCAGGCTTGAGCCGTAGGCCCCGTAGCCATACAGGTACAGCGGCGTCGGCTTGCCGAGCTGGTCACGTTTGACCACCAGGCTGATGGGCACCTGGGTGCCGTCGGCGGACGTGGCCCACAGGCGTTGGCTGACGTAATCATCGGCGTTGAAGACGCCCAGCACCGGGGTTTCCTTGAGCACAACCTGCGCGCCTGTCGCCAGGTCGAGCTGGCGCACTTGGGCGGGACGGTTCAAGGCTTCATAGCGCAGGCGGATCTTGTCGCTGGGAAACTCCAGGCTGTTCTGCACGTAAAGGCTGTAGGCGGCGTCAGGCAATTGCACCCGATAGGCCGGCACGTTCTCGGGGTGTACTTCGATAACCGGCAGGCCACCAATGCGCAGGCTCAAGGTCATGGCGTTGGCGTTCAGGCTCACGCCGTCGAGCATGACCTCATCGCTGTGGGGGATCAGGTTCTGCCAGTCGGCTTCGGTGGGCGGCGTGCCGGTGTCGGCGGCCACGTACAGTGCATGGTTGATGCCGTCGCGGTTGCTGCGGATAAACCAGGTCCATTCGCCGTTACGCTTGCCGTGGTCGACATCGTACTCGTGGTCTTCGACCCGTGGCGCCAGGCAGGTGAAGGCCAGGTGCGGTTGCTCGGCGTCCAGCGCCCAGACTTCACTGGTGGTCTTGCTGCCCAGGGCCAGCAACAGTTGTCGTTCGGAGCTTGAGCGGTAGCAATGCAGGAAGAAACGGCCGTCGGGCTCGTGGAAGACTTCCTGCGCGGCGGTGCCGTCCAGGCGATAGCGATACAGTTTGTGCGGACGATGGGTGTCGTCCAGCTCACCGAAAAACAGGGTCAGGCTGTCATTGGCCCAGGTCATGCTGCCGTCGCAGTTGTCGAACGCCAGTTCGCTGACCTTGTCGGACGCCAATTCCTTCACGAACAGGGTGTAAATCTCTTCGCCACTGGTGTCGAGGCTGTAGGCCAGGCGTTGGTGGTCGGGGCTGATGCTGAATGCGCCCAGGGAGAAAAAGCCGCCATTGGCCAGTACGTTAGGGTCCAGCAACAGTTCTTCGCTGCTGGCGTCCACGTGGTTGCTGTCATCGGCCGGGCGGCGGCAGCGGTAGTGGCGGGCGTATTCGTCGCCGGCGGTGGTGCGGGTGTAATACAAATACGGGCCCCAAGGGGAGGGCAGGGACAGGTCGGTTTCCAGAATGCGGCCCTTGATCTCGTCGAACAGGGTCTCGCGCAACGCCTGCTGATCGGCCAGTTGCGCTTCCTGCCAAGCGTTTTCGACCTTGAGGTAGTCGAGCACCTCAGGGTTGTCGCGTTCTTGCAGCCAGGCGTACGGGTCTGGGCCTGGGGCCTTGCGGGCAATCGGTGCGGTGGAAATAGGCATGGATAATTCCCTATCTGGCAGACGGTGGCAGGCATTGCAGCCGCGACACGCAAAAGCCGTTATCATAGCCGCCTGTTTGCCAACCTTGCCATGGACACCATGACCGAGAACGACTATCTGACCGCTTGGGGCCTTTACGCCTTCGCCGCTTTGGGCTGCCTGTTGGTGTGGTGGCGCATGACCCGCTGGATCTGGCGCTGGCTGCGCGAGCCCCTGCAATTGCTGATGGCGGTGTTGCTGCTCAGCCCGACCATTGTCGACCCGGTCAAGACCCAGTTTGCGCCGGCCGTGGCCATTACCGCCCTGGACCTGCTGCTCAAGGTCGGCAACAACGCCTGGCGCGCCATTTCCGACCTGTTCATGTACACGATGATCGTGTTTGCCCTGTACATCGTGTTTGTGCTGATCCGCTGGCCCATCGAACGCGCCGCCAACGCTCGCCGTGAGCGCAAGGCGGCTGCGGATGCCGCCTTGGCCGCTGAGCCGGAAGACGACGAACCGTTCCGTCGCCCGGCGCCTGCCGGTGGTATGCGGGTCGAACCGCGCCTTTAACGTTGTTTGCCCTGCAGCGAGAGCCCTGGCATGTGTGAATTATTGGGCATGAGTGCCAACGTCCCCACCGATATCGTGTTCAGCTTTACCGGGCTGATGCAGCGCGGTGGGCGCACTGGCCCGCACCGCGACGGCTGGGGTATTGCCTTCTATGAAGGCCGTGGCCTGCGCCTGTTCCAGGACCCGGCCGCCAGCAGCGAGTCGGAAGTCGCGTTGCTGGTGCAGCGTTACCCCATCAAGAGTGAAGTGGTGATCGGCCATATTCGTCAGGCCAACGTGGGCAAGGTCAGCCTGGCCAATACCCATCCGTTCGTGCGCGAGCTGTGGGGGCGTAACTGGTGTTTTGCCCACAACGGCCAACTGGCGGACTTCAATCCCCGCGCCACCTTCTACCGCCCGGTGGGCGATACCGACAGCGAAGCAGCGTTCTGCGACCTGCTCAACCGCGTGCGCGAAGCCTTCCCCGAGCCAGTGGACATTGAGCAGGTGCTGCCCGACCTGATCGCCGCCTGCGCCGAATACCGCAGCAAAGGCGTGTTCAACTGCCTGCTCAGCGACGGCGACTGGCTGTTCTGCTACTGCTCGACCAAGCTTGCGCAGATCACCCGGCGTGCGCCTTTTGGCCCGGCGCGCTTGAAAGATGTCGATGTGATCGTCGATTTTCAGGCTGAAACCACCCCCAATGATGTGGTAACGGTGATCGCCACCGAGCCGTTGACTGACAACGAAAACTGGACCCGCTACGAACCGGGCCAATGGAGCCTGTGGCGACGCGGTGAATGTGTCAGCCAGGGCGTTACCGAGTAAGGAATCGAGCATGTTGCTGAGCTATCTGCGGTTGGTATTGTTTGCCGTTGGCTTGTTGGTCGGCGTGCAGGTGCCTGGGTTTATCAATGACTACGCCAAGCGCGTCGAGGCCCACCTGATCGAGGCGCAGACCGGCTTGCGCGGTTTCGAGTCCACGGCGCAGCAGTTCTTCAACGGTGATATGCAAGCCTTGGTGGCGCATTACCGCGCCAGCGATGACCCGGTGTTCCAGAGCGACGCCAGCAGCCTGGGCGCCATGCTCGACCGCCAGCTCGAGCTGGACAAGCAATTCCAGGCCATGCAGGGTCCGTGGTACATCCGCGCCCTGCAAGTGGCCGTGGCTGCCGACCCGGATATCCGTTCGGAGACCTGGAATGGCTACAGCTACCAGATCTTGCTGACGCCCGAAGCCATGGGCTGGGGCCTGGGCGGGGCGATGCTGTTGTCGTTCGGCATCGAGTGCCTGTACCGCTTGATCGACTGGGTGGTGCTGGGTGGTCGGCGCCTGCGCCAGAGCCGGCCCATCGAAGAGCGGGACCTCAAGGGCCTCTAACGACCCACTGATCGTTCCCACGCTCCGCGTGGGAATGCTTTTTCTGACGCTCCGCGTCGCGCGTGAGGGCGCAGAGCGCCCTGTGCTGCATTCCCACGCAGAGCGTGGGAACGATCAGTCGGGTTTATTCAGTTGCATGCGTTCTGCACCGACTTGCTCGGCATAGCGGGCAACGACTTTCTGGCACAACCCCACAATCTCCTCCACCAACTCCACCCCCACACGCCACGACACCACCACCTGCAAGTTCGGCAGACGCTGGGCCATGGGCAGCATGACCAATTCCCCTCGCTCCAGTTCTTCGCTCACCAGCACCGGTGGCAGCGCGCCGATGCCGAAGCCATCGCGCAGCAACCGGGTGATCGCCGACACCGAGTTCACGCAGTTCATGCGCGGTGCGGCCACGCCATTGGCCTGCATCAAACTCAATACGTCCTGATGCGGGTGGGAGTTTTTCGAGTAGGTGATGATGCGCTCCTGGGCCAGCTCGGCGAGGGAGGCGTAGTCACGGTTGTAAATCGACTGGCTGGCCACGATCCAGGCCATGGGGTGGCTGGCCAGTTCCAGGCTGCGCACGGTTTCCAGGCGCAGCAGGTCGGTTTGCAGGATCAGGTCGAGGAAACCTTTTTGCAGTTGATCGCTGAGGTTCAGCGCAGTGTCGGCGACCAGCTCGATTTCCACCAGCGGGTACAGCTTCATCAGCTCAGCAACCAGCGGGCTTAGCCAGGTGTGGATCACCGTGTCCATTGCGCCGATCCGAATGCGCCCAACCTTGCTGCTGGTGGTCTCCAGGGACTGCTTCAAACCCTGCATGGTCACCATCATCTGCTCGGCATAGTCGAGCACTTTCAAACCTTCCGGGGTCAGGCTCACGCCACGCGAATCACGCAGGAAGAGCTTCACCCCCAACTCGCTTTCCAGCACGGCGATGCGGCTGGAGATCGAGGCCTGGGTGGTGAACAGCTTCTCGGCCGTGAGCCGGAAGCTCTTGAGCTTGGCCACCCAGACGAAGGTTTCGAGGAACTTCAAATTCATGGGATCAACTTTTTCTTATGCATGGATCGGTTTTTATTAGTTGGACGTCGCACCGGGCAAGCGCCAAAAATCGAGCTATTCCACGATAAGCGTCGTTGGGGTGTCAGGACAAGTTGCGAGTTCTGCGTAAAAAATCCCACACTACAAGAAAACAAAGCCTACAGGAGCGACCCCCGTGAGCCGCCTGCTACTGAACTGCGACATCGGCGAAAGCTTTGGCAACTGGACCATGGGTCTGGACGCCGAAGTCATGCCGTTCATTGATTGCGCCAACGTGGCTTGCGGTTTCCATGCCGGCGACCCGAGCATCATGCGCAAGACCGTCAGCCTGGCGTTCAAGCACGGCGTGCAAGTGGGCGCTCACCCGGCCTACCAGGACCTGCAAGGCTTCGGCCGGCGCTCCATGAATTACACGCCGCAGGAAATCCAGGACCTGTTGCACTACCAGATCGGCGCGCTGGACGGCATCTGCCGGGCCCAGGGCGGGCGCGTCAGCTATGTGAAACCCCATGGCGCGATGTACAACGACATGATGGCCAACCCGGCGCAATTGCGTGCGGTGATCCAGGCCGTGGCCGCCTACGGCGACCTGCCGCTGATGCTGCTGGCCACCCGCGACAACCGCGCGGCCCAAGCCTTGGGCGACGAATACGGCGTGACCCTGTGGTTCGAAGCCTTCGCTGACCGTGCCTATGACAGCAACGGCCATCTGGTGTCCCGCCAGTTGCCCGGCGCGGTGCATCACGACGCCGACACCATCGTGCATCAGGCCCTGACCCTTTCCCGTGGCGAATCGCTGATTGCCAGCGACGGCAGCCCATTGGTGCTACAGGCCAATACCCTGTGTGTGCATGGCGACAACGCCAGTTCGGTCGCCGCCGTGCAGCGTATCCGCGAAGCGTTGAAAACAGCATGAACCCACGCATTGAAGTGGTGGCGATCGACTGCCTGATGGTGCGCCTGTTTGACGTGATTGCCGAAGCCAACATGCCGTGGATGCTCGCGGCTACCGAGCGCCTGCGCAACGGTTTTGGCCCGGCCTTGGTGGACCTGGTGCCGTCCTACACCACCTTGATGGTGCATTACGATCTCACGGCGCTGACTCCGGCCCAGGCCCGGGCGCTGATCGACCAGGCCCTCACCGATCTGCAACCCCAGGCTCAGGGGAGTGGCCAGTGCCATGTGCTGCCAGTGTGGTACGACCTGAGTGTCGGCCCGGAACTGACCTTGCTGTCCCAGCGCAGCGGGCTGGCGGTGGAGGAGGTGATCCGCCGCCACAGCGCTCACGAATATCAGGTGTTCGCCCTCGGTTTTGCTCCTGGGTTTGCCTTTATGGGGCTGGTGGACGAAGTGCTCGCCACACCGCGCCTCAACACGCCGCGCAAACGCGTGGCCGCCGGCAGCGTCGGCATCGCTGAACGACAAACTGCCGCGTACCCGGTGGTGTCCCCAGGCGGCTGGAACCTGATCGGCCGCACCCCGGCCAAACTGTTCGACCGTGAGCGCGACGGCTACAGCCTGATGCAGCCCGGCGACACGGTGCGCTTCGCCCCGGTCAGCCACGCCGAATTCGTCAACCTGGGTGGCGATGACACGCCGCTGGAGGCGCAGGCATGAGCCGCTTGATCATCGAGGCCAGTACGCCGCTGTGCCTGTTGCAGGACGCCGGGCGGTTTGGCGTGCGTCATCTGGGCGTGACCCAGGGCGGCGCGCTGGATTGGGTGTCGATGGCCTGGGCCAACTGGCTGCTGGACAATGCCCTGGATGCCCCGGTGGTGGAAATCACCCTCGGCGGCCTTACCGTGCAGGCCGAGGACTATTGCCTGCTGGCCCTGGCCGGTGCGGATCTGGGCGCCTATGTCGATGAGCGTGCGATAAGCCCGGGTCGCAGTTTTATTCTGCAAAAGGGCCAACGCCTGCGCTTCACCCAACCGTTCAACGGGGCACGCGCTTATCTGGCCGCGCCCGGTGGCTTTGATGCGCAGGCTGTACTGGGCAGTTGTGCCACGGTCGTGCGCGAAGCGCTGGGCGGGGTGGACGGTTTCGGTAAGGCCTTGGCCGAAGGCGGGCGGTTGGCGTATTCCGGTACGGGCGGTGCAATGAAGGTGCTGGCCAAGCCGGAGTTGCAGTCCGGTGCCTCATTGGACGTGATCATCGGCGCGCAGATAGGCCAGTTCAGCGGGCAGAGCCTGTTCGATGCTTTCAACACCGAATGGGCTCTGGACAGCCGTGCAGACCGCATGGGCATGCGTTTGCTCGGTACACCGTTGCAATACCAGGGGCCGTCGTTGATTTCCGAAGGGATTCCATTGGGCGCGATCCAGGTGCCACCGGATGGGCAGCCGATTGTGTTGCTCAATGACCGGCAGACGATCGGTGGTTATCCGCGGTTGGGCGCGTTGACGCCTTTATCCTTGGCGCGGCTGGCGCAGTGCTTGCCGGGGGAGAAGGTGCGGTTGGCACCGGTGGTGCAGGAGGCGGCGCATCGGCAGCACATCAAGTTTTTGCAGCGCTTTGCTGACTGCTAAAAGCATCGCAGGCAAGCCAGCTCCCACATGTTGACTGCATTTCAAAGTTGGAATGCATTCCTCTGTGGGAGCTGGCTTGCCTGCGATGAGGCCGGCCGGGACACCACCGCCTATTTGGAGAGAAAACGCATACCTTCTTCCAACCCGCGCAGCGTCAGCGGATACATCTGATCCTCCACCAACTCCCGCACAATCCCCGTCGACGCTGTATAGCCCCAGGTATCTTTTGGGTAGGGGTTAATCCAGATCAGCTTCTTGTACTTGGCCATGAAGCGCTGCATCCACACATACCCCGGCTCCTCGTTCCAATGCTCGACGCTGCCACCGGCCTGAGTGATTTCATAAGGTGCCATGGCCGCATCACCGATAAAGATCACTTTGTAATCGGCGCCGTATTTGTGCAGCAGGTCCTGCGTGGAGGTGCGTTCGGAGGTGCGACGCTGATTGTTCTTCCACACCGACTCATACACGAAGTTATGGAAGTAGAAGTACTCCAGGTGCTTGAACTCGGTCTTGCACGCGGAGAACAGCTCTTCGCAGATCTTCACGTGGGCATCCATCGAGCCGCCGATATCGAACAGCAGCAACAGCTTGATGGTGTTACGCCGCTCGGGGCGCATCTGGATATTCAGCAAGCCGGCATCGCGGGCGGTGTGGTCGATGGTGCCGTCGATGTCCAGCTCTTCGGCCGCACCCTGGCGCGCAAACTTGCGCAGGCGGCGCAGGGCGATCTTGATGTTGCGCGTGCCCAGTTCCACCTGGTCGTCCAGGTTCTTGTACTCGCGCTGGTCCCAGACTTTCACCGCCTTGCCCTGGCGCTTGCCGGCGTCACCGACGCGAATGCCTTCGGGGTTGTAGCCACCGGAACCAAAGGGGCTGGTGCCGCCGGTGCCGATCCACTTGTTGCCACCGGCGTGGCGTTCTTTCTGTTCTTCCAGGCGTTTCTTGAATTCCTCGATCAGCTTGTCGAGGCCACCGAGGGACTGGATCTGCGCGCGTTCTTCATCGCTCAAGGAACGTTCGAACTCCTTGCGCAGCCATTCTTCGGGGATCAGTGCCTGCAGGTGGTCGTCGAGCTTTTCCAGGCCGTTGAAATAGGCGCCGAAGGCCCGGTCGAACTTGTCGAAATGCCGCTCGTCCTTGACCAGGATCGCCCGGGCCAAGTAGTAGAACTCGTCCATGTCGGCGAAGGTCACGCGCTGTTTGAGCGCGTTGATCAGGTCGAGCAGCTCGCGCACCGACACCGGCACCTTGGCGGCACGCATCTCATTGAACAGGTTGAGCAGCATCAGCGATTACCGCGACGGCTCATGAACGCCAGACGCTCCAGCAACTGCACGTCTTGCTCGTTCTTAACCAAAGCGCCGGCCAGGGGCGGGATGGCCTTGGTCGGGTCGCGCTCGCGCAGCACCGCTTCGCCAATATTGTCGGCCATCAGCAGCTTGAGCCAGTCGACCAGCTCGGAGGTGGAAGGTTTTTTCTTCAGGCCCGGCACCTTGCGCACATCGAAGAACACATCCAGCGCTTCGCTGACCAGGTCTTTCTTGATGTCCGGGTAGTGCACATCCACGATCTTTTGCAGGGTTGTGCGGTCGGGGAAGGCGATGTAGTGGAAGAAGCAGCGGCGCAGGAACGCGTCCGGCAGCTCTTTTTCGTTGTTGGAGGTAATGATGATGATCGGGCGTTTCTTGGCCTTGATGGTCTCGTCGATTTCGTAGACGTAGAACTCCATCTTGTCGAGTTCTTGCAGCAGGTCGTTGGGGAACTCGATGTCGGCCTTGTCGATTTCATCGATCAGCAGGATCACCCGCTCTTCGGACTCGAAGGCTTCCCACAGCTTGCCCTTCTTCAGGTAGTTGCGCACATCGTGCACCTTGTCCACGCCCAGTTGTGAGTCACGCAGGCGGCTGACCGCGTCGTACTCGTACAGGCCCTGGTGTGCCTTGGTGGTGGACTTGATGTGCCAGGTGATCAACCTGGCACCGAAGGATTCGGCCAGTTGCTCGGCAAGCATGGTCTTGCCGGTGCCCGGTTCGCCCTTGACCAGCAGCGGCCGCTCCAGGGTGATGGCGGCGTTGACGGCCAGTTTCAGGTCATCGGTAGCCACATAGGCCTGGGTGCCTTCGAACTTCATCGGTCATTCCTCGAATTCATCAATGGCCTGACTATACCGCGCAGCCCCGGCGACTGTGAACGCAGACGGGGCATTCAGTCTCTGAATGGCGGGTCACATCAGCCCTGGCCCATGCAGGACGTGTGGGAGCTGGCTTGCCTGCGATGGCGGTGGGTCAGTTAACTAATCTGTCGCTGATACACCGCTATCGCAGGCAAGCCAGCTCCTACAGGGTTAATCAGCGCTGGGCTTGGGCTGTTCGTAACGGGCATTGAACGCCTGGATAAACCCATTGCGCAGAATCGCGATCACCGCCGAAAACGCACTGACATTTTGCTGATGCACGCTACCGCTCAGCTCTACACGGGTGGCGAACTGGTTTTTACGCTGGTTTTTCAGCACGGTTTCGCTGGCGCCCACCACGGCTTCCCAGATCGAGCGGAAGATATTCTTGTCCTGGTTTTCAACGTCTTGTTGCCAGTCGAACACCTCCACATCGCGCAGCAGCGGCTTGATGTAGCCGGTGAGCCGGCCATTTTCCGCCTGGGCTTCGATCACCACATCGCCCGTGCCGGCCTTGAAGTCGAACTTGCCATAGGCCGATGCGAAGTCATTCATGCGCTTGAGTTGCAGGTCGCGGGCGCGGAAGCGGAACTCGAACTCTTCGAAATCGCTCAGCGGATCAAAGGTGGCGTTGGCCTCCAGAGGCGCCTGGCCTTGCAGGAGTGCCTTGCCTTCGAAGCGGGCGTCGCGCTTGCCTTTGACATCCACCACATTGGTCAAGTTATAGAAGCTGGCGTTGACCCCGGTGGCGTTGATATTCACCTGGGGCTTGGAGCTGAAGTTATGGAAGGCGATCTCACCGTCTTCGATGCGCACTTCGTTGAGGGTGATCGGTAACAGTTTGCGCAGTTGCTCCTGCCAGTCGGTGCCTTTACCGGTCTGGGACGCCTGCTTGTTGGCACCGCCATCGACAAAGTTGATCTGCGGGCGCACAAAATGCCCCTCGGCCACGACGGCATGGTCGTACCACAGCGAATGCCAGCTCACCGCGAACTCGATCAGCGGTGCCTTGACGAACGGCACCGGGACCTTGCCGTCCACCTTGACGATTTGCAGGCCATTGATCCGGTAGGCGCCGCGCCATAGCGCCAGGTCCACATCGGCAATCTCGCCACGGTAATCGCCCATGTTGGCGAGTTTGTCGTTCAGGTAGTTGCGCACCAGGTAGGGCAGCGCAAGGTGGATGGCAATCAAGACCAGCACCAGAGCGGCGATGGTCCCTAACGGCCAACTGTAGCGACGTTTCATAGGGCAGTTCTCCTTGCTTGTAGGAGATTGACTGTTCTGATGAACGCAACGTTCCTCCGTCTGGACGCTTGGGAGTACGCGGCATACCCTTGGGGCCTTTCCCAACGCCTCGACAATAGGAACCGCCATGAGCCGTATCTTTGCAGACAACGCGCACTCCATCGGTAACACGCCCCTGGTTCAGATCAACCGCATCGCACCGCGTGGCGTGACGATCCTGGCCAAGATCGAAGGGCGCAACCCGAGTTATTCGGTGAAGTGCCGCATTGGCGCAAGCATGGTCTGGGATGCAGAAAGCAGCGGCAAGCTCAAGCCGGGCATGACCATCGTCGAGCCCACTTCGGGCAACACCGGTATCGGCCTGGCCTTTGTCGCCGCTGCCCGTGGCTACAAGTTGCTGCTGACCATGCCGTCGCAATGAGCCTTGAGCGCCGTAAAGTGCTCAAGGCTCTGGGCGCCGAGCTGGTGCTGACCGAGCCGGCCAAGGGCATGAAGGGTGCCATCGACAAGGCCGCCGAGATCGTCGCCAGCGACCCGGCCACCTACTTTATGCCGGCCCAGTTCGACAACCCGGCAAACCCTGCGATCCACGAGAAAACCACCGGCCCGGAAATCTGGAACGACACCGATGGCGCCGTGGACGTGCTGGTGGCGGGCGTGGGAACCGGCGGCACCATCACCGGGGTATCACGCTATATCAAGAACACCGCGGGCAAGCCGATTCTGTCGGTGGCCGTGGAGCCCATGGTTTCCCCGGTGATCACCCAGGCCTTGGCGGGTGAAGAGATCAAGCCCAGCCCGCACAAGATCCAGGGGATCGGCGCCGGTTTTGTGCCGAAAAACCTCGACCTGTCGATGGTCGACCGGGTGGAGCTGGCGACCGACGAGGAGTCCAAGGCCATGGCCCGGCGCTTGATGCTGGAAGAGGGCATTCTGTGCGGGATCTCCTGTGGCGCCGCCATGGCGGTGGCCGTGCGCCTGGCCGAGAAGCCGGAGATGCAGGGCAAGACTATTGTGGTGATCTTGCCGGACTCCGGTGAGCGCTACCTGTCGAGCATGTTATTCAGCGATTTGTTTACCGAACAGGAAAACCAAGCCTGAATCGACTGTAGGAGCGAGCTCGCTCGCGAAAAACCTGAGAACGCCACGTTGTATCAGTAAACCCGCGTTATCGTTGACGTTCTTCGCGAGCAAGCTCGCTCCTACAGGTGTTGATACAGGTCAGTCTGGTTTCCTGGGCCTTCTGCATAATGGTTCAAGTGTTTATCATGGCCGGCTGCTACGTCTGGTTTCCCATTGATGGAAATTTGCTGGCCAGGCGCTTATTTCCAGGAGTTGCTGCATGACCTTTTCTTTGGCCGCCAAACTGTCGGTGTTGCTGCTGTTCATCGGCAGCACGCTGTATGTGCACCTGCGTGGCAAGGCCCGTTTGCCGATGTTGCGCCAGTTCGTCAACCATTCGGCGCTGTTCGCCCCGTATAACGCCCTGATGTACCTGTTTTCCGCGGTGCCGTCCAAGCCGTACCTGGACCGCAGCAAGTTCCCGGAACTGGATGTGCTCAAGGACAACTGGGAAGTGATCCGCGAAGAGGCCATGCACCTGTTCGACGAGGGCTACATCCGCGCCGCCGAAAAGAACAACGACGCCGGTTTCGGTTCGTTCTTCAAGAAGGGCTGGAAGCGTTTCTACCTCAAGTGGTACGACAAACCGCTGCCATCGGCCGAGGCGCTGTGCCCCAAGACCGTGGCGTTGGTGAGCAGCATTCCTAACGTCAAGGGCGCGATGTTCGCGTTGTTGCCGGGCGGCAGCCACCTCAACCCGCACCGCGACCCGTTCGCCGGTTCCCTGCGTTATCACCTGGGGCTTGCCACGCCGAACTCTGACGACTGCCGTATCTTCGTCGACGGCCAGGTTTACGCCTGGCGCGACGGTGAAGACGTGATGTTCGACGAGACCTACGTGCACTGGGTGAAAAACGAAACCGAACAGACCCGTGTGATCCTGTTCTGCGACATTGAGCGCCCATTGAGCAACCGCGTGATGACCCGCATCAACCGCTGGGTCAGCAAGCAACTGGGCCGTGCCACAGCGCCGCAGAACCTCGATGACGAGCGCGTGGGCGGCATCAACCAGGCCTATGCCTGGAGCAAGACCTTCAGCGACAAGTTCAGCGGCCAGGTCAAACAGTGGAAGCGCAAGCATCCCAAGGCCTACCGCATTGCGCGGCCGGTGCTGGCGGTGGTGGTGTTGGTACTGCTGTGGAAGTGGCTGTTCGGCTAAACCGCACACCATAAAAAGGCGCTGTATCGAAAGATACAGCGCCTTTTTTATGCCTGGAATGTGATCAAAACTGTGGGAGCTGGCTTGCCTGCGTTGGCGGAGTATCAGCTATAAAAAGGTTGACTGACCCACCGCTTTCGCAGGCAAGCCAGCTCCCACATTTGATCTGCGTTGCTCTTAAGAGGCGATCAACTGGCGCAGCACATAGTGCAGAATCCCACCCGCCTTGAAGTACTCCACTTCATTCAAGGTATCAATCCGGCACAGCACCTCAACCTTCTCGCTGCTGCCATCCTCGCGAGTGACCACCAACGTCAGGTTCATTCGCGGCTCGATCTCGGCAGCGGTCAGCCCGAGGATATCGATCTTCTCCTTGCCGGTGAGCTTGAGTGTCTTGCGGTTCTGATCCAGCTTGAACTGCAACGGCAACACGCCCATGCCCACCAGGTTGGAGCGGTGGATGCGCTCGAAGCTCTCGGCGATCACCGCCTTGACGCCCAGCAGGTTGGTACCCTTGGCCGCCCAGTCGCGGCTGGAGCCGGTGCCGTATTCTTGGCCGGCGATCACCACCAGCGGTGTGCCGGAGGCCTGGTACTTCATGGCCGCATCGTAGATCGCCATTTTCTCGCCAGTGGGGATATACAGCGTGTTACCGCCTTCTTCGCCGCCGAGCATTTCATTGCGGATACGGATATTGGCAAAGGTGCCGCGCATCATCACTTCATGGTTACCCCGGCGTGAACCGTAGGAGTTGAAGTCACGCGGCTCCACGCCCTGTTCGCGCAGGTAGCGCCCGGCCGGGCTGTCGGCCTTGATATTGCCGGCAGGGGAGATGTGGTCGGTGGTTACCGAATCCCCCAGCAGGGCCAGCACGTTGGCGCCCTTGACGTCCGTGATCACCGGCAGCGGGCCGGCGATGTCGTCGAAGAACGGCGGGTGCTGGATATAGGTGGAATCCGGCTGCCACACGTAGGTGGCTGCCTGCGGCACTTCAATGGCTTGCCACTGCTCGTCGCCGGCAAACACTTCGGCATATTCCTTGTGGAACATGCTGGTGCTGACTTGGGCCACCGCCTCGGCGATTTCCTGGCTGCTGGGCCAGATGTCCTTCAAGTACACCGGATTACCCTGCTGGTCATTGCCCAGCGGCTCGCTGCTGATGTCGATGCGCACGGTGCCGGCCAACGCGTAAGCGACGACCAGGGGCGGCGAGGCCAGCCAGTTGGTTTTCACCAGAGGGTGCACGCGGCCTTCGAAGTTACGGTTACCGGACAGCACCGACGCGACGGTGAGGTCGGCCTTCTGGATGGCTTTTTCGATCGGCTCGGGCAGGGGCCCGGAGTTGCCGATACAGGTGGTGCAGCCGTAGCCCACCAGGTCGAAGCCAAGCTTGTCCAGGTATTGGGTGAGGCCCGCCGCCTTGTAGTAGTCGGTGACCACTTTGGAGCCCGGCGCCAGGGAGCTTTTCACCCAGGGCTTGCGAGTCAGGCCTTTTTCCACGGCTCTCTTTGCCACCAGCCCGGCGGCCATCATCACGCTGGGGTTGGAGGTGTTGGTGCAGGAGGTAATCGCGGCAATCACCACTGCGCCGTTTTTCAGGCGATAGGTGTTGCCTTCGTATTCATAATCCGCCTCGCCGACCAGGTCCGCATTGCCCACGGCAACGCCGCCTCCGCCTTCGCTTTCCAGGCGGCCTTCTTCTTTGCTGGTGGGCTTGAATTGCAGGTCGAGAAAATCGCTGAACGCTTGGCCTACATTCGGCAGGGCGACACGGTCCTGGGGACGTTTGGGCCCGGCAAGGCTGGCCTCGACAGTGCCCATGTCCAGAGCCAGGGTGTCGGTGAAGATTGGCTCCTGTCCGGCATTGCGCCACAGGCCCTGGGCCTTGGTATAGGCTTCCACCAGTTTGACCGTCTCAGCCGGGCGGCCGGACAGACGCAGGTAATCCAGGGTCACCTCATCCACCGGGAAAAAGCCACAGGTCGCACCGTATTCCGGGGCCATGTTGGCGATGGTCGCGCGGTCGGCCAGGGGCAAATCGGCCAGGCCGTCGCCGTAGAACTCGACGAACTTGCCCACCACGCCTTTCTTGCGCAGCATTTGCGTCACGGTCAGCACCAGGTCGGTGGCGGTGATGCCTTCCTTGAGCTTGCCGGTGAGCTTGAAACCGATCACTTCCGGGATCAGCATCGACACCGGCTGGCCGAGCATGGCCGCTTCGGCTTCGATCCCGCCCACGCCCCAGCCGAGTACGCCGAGGCCGTTGATCATGGTGGTGTGGGAGTCGGTGCCGACCAGGGTGTCGGGGAAGGCGTAGGTGCGGCCGTCTTCCTCTTTGGTCCACACGGTGCGGCCCAGGTATTCGAGGTTGACCTGGTGGCAGATGCCGGTGCCCGGCGGCACCACGCTGAAGTTGTCGAAGGCGCTCTGGCCCCAGCGCAGGAAGGCGTAGCGTTCGCCGTTGCGCTGCATTTCGATATCGACGTTCTGTTCAAAGGCGCTGGTGCTGCCGAACTTGTCGACCATCACCGAGTGGTCAATCACCAGGTCCACCGGTGACAGCGGGTTGATGCGCTGCGGGTCACCGCCGGCCTTGGCCACGGCGGCGCGCATGGCGGCCAGGTCGACCACGGCGGGTACGCCGGTAAAGTCTTGCATCAGCACGCGAGCGGGGCGGTACTGGATCTCGCGGTCCGACTGGCGCGCCTTGAGCCAGGCGGCGATGGCCTTGAGGTCGGTGCCGGTGACGGTCTTGGCGTCTTCCCAGCGCAGCAGGTTTTCCAGCAGCACCTTGAGGGACATCGGCAGCTTGTCCAGGTCACCCAGGCTCTTGGCGGCTTCGGGCAGGCTGAAGTAGTGGTAGGTTTTGCTGTCTATGTGCAGTGTCTTAAGGGTTCTCAGGCTATCAAGGGATGACATTACATGACTCCTTATGGTCCGCACGGCTACGGACCTGACGGGACGAACAGAGCTATCACGTTAGCGCTGTTTTCATTAGCAGGCTAATAACTGGACTCTATCGCTGAGTCCAAGGTTCCGAACTCGGCTATCATGCGCGCGTTTTCATGACAGGTATTGCGATAGCGCAAGGCCAGTTGATTCACCAGGAGATTCAATGAACACCCTTTTTATGCACTGCCGCCCGGGTTTTGAAGGCGAAGTCTGTTCCGAGATCGCGGAGCACGCCGCGCGCCTGAACGTGTCCGGCTACGCCAAGGCCAAGACCGGCAGCGCCTGCGCCGAATTTGTCTGCACCGAAGAAGATGGCGCCCAGCGCCTGATGCACGGCCAACGCTTTGCCGAGCTGATCTTCCCCCGGCAGTGGGCGCGCGGGGTGTTTATCGACCTGCCGGAAACCGACCGCATCAGCGTGATCCTCGCCCACCTGCGCGAATTCCCCGTGTGCGGCAGCCTGTGGCTAGAGATGGTCGACACCAACGACGGCAAGGAGCTGTCGAACTTCTGCAAGAAATTCGAAGTGCACCTGCGCAAAGCCCTGCTTAACGCCGGCAAGCTGGTGGACGACCCGAGCAAGCCGCGCCTGCTGCTGACCTTCAAGAGCGGCCGCGAAGTGTTCATGGGCCTGGCCGAATCGAACAACTCGGCGATGTGGCCCATGGGCATCCCGCGCCTCAAGTTCCCGCGTGACGCGCCCAGCCGCTCGACCCTCAAGCTGGAAGAGGCCTGGCACCACTTCATCCCCCGCGACCAGTGGGACGAACGCCTGCACGGCGACATGACTGGCGTCGACCTCGGCGCAGCGCCAGGCGGCTGGACCTGGCAACTGGTCAACCGTGGCATGCTGGTGACCGCCATCGACAACGGCCCCATGGCCGAAAGCCTGATGGACACCGGCCTGGTGCAACACCTGATGGCCGACGGCTTCACCTTCGTGCCCAAGCAGCCGGTGGACTGGATGGTCTGCGATATCGTCGAAAAACCCGCGCGCAACGCGGCACTCTTGGAAACCTGGATTGGCGAAGGGTATTGCCGCGAGGCGGTGGTGAACCTGAAGTTGCCGATGAAGCAGCGTTACGCCGAAGTGAAGCGTTTGCTGGAGCGCATCGAAGAGGGCTTCAAGGCGCGCGGCATTCGTGTGGAGATTGGCTGCAAGCAGCTCTACCACGACCGCGAAGAGGTCACCTGCCACTTGCGTCGTCTGATAGACATAAAGAAATCTAAAGGCCGCTGATATTAAATGTGGGAGCTGGCTTGCCTGCGAAAGCGGTATAACAGTCGAAATTTATGTTGAATGTGCCCCCGTCATCGCGGGCAAGCCCGCTCCCACATTGCTGAGCGGTGCCAGTTTTAGGAGTGAAGTATGAGTCTTGAACCTGTTGACGGTACCCTCGACGCCACCGGCCTCAACTGCCCGGAACCCGTGATGATGCTGCACCAGCACATCCGCGACCTGCCGGCGGGCGGTCTGCTCAAGGTGATCGCGACCGACCCGTCGACCCGTCGCGATATCCCCAAGTTCTGCGTGTTTCTCGACCACGAACTGGTGGATCAGCAGGAAGATGCTGGCACCTACCTGTACTGGATCCGCAAGAAAGCCGATTAAGCCTGCGCCTTTTCGGCCCGGATGCGTCGGCGTGCACTGCGCGCCAGGCGCACCACCAACATCCCCGCTGCACAGCTCAAGCCCACGATCAGCCCTTGCCATAAACCGCTCGGGCCGCTGGGCTCGCCGAGCCAGTTTGTCAGGCCCAGGGCGTAACCTACCGGCAGGCCCACGCCCCAGTAGGCGAACAAGGTCAGCACCATGGTCACCCGGGTGTCCTGATAGCCGCGCAATGCGCCCGCGGCGGTGACCTGGATCGAGTCGGAGAACTGGAACAACGCCGAGAACACAATCAGCATCGACGCCAAGTGGATCACCACCGGGTCAGGGGTGTAGATCGCTGCAATCTGCTCGCGAAACAGCAGCATCAAGCTGCAGGAAAAACACGCGTACGCGAGGGCGGTGCCCATGCCGACGCCGGCGGCGAAGCGAGCTTCCCGGGGTTCGCCGCGCCCCAACGCCTGGCCGACCCGCACGGTGACGGCCATGCTCAGGGAATAGGGGATCATGAACACCAGGGAGCTGACGTTCAGGGCTATCTGGTGACCGGAGACCACCGTGGCGCCCAGGCTGCCAAGCAACAGGGCAATCACCGCGAAAATGCTCGACTCGGCGAAGATCGCCACACCAATCGGTAGGCCGATGCCCAGGATGCGCTTGATCACCGTCCATTGCGGCCAGTCGAAGCGCTTGAACAATTCGCTGCTTTGATAGGCCGCGCCCCAGCGCGTCCAGATGGCCAGGCCGATCATCATCACCCACATCGCAATGGCGGTAGCCCAGCCACAGCCCACGCCGCCCATGGCCGGTACGCCAAAGTGGCCGTAGATGAAGATGTAGTTCAGCGGAATATTCAGCGCCAACCCGCACAAGCCCATGACCATGCTCGGCCGTGTGCGGCCCAGGCCGTCACTGAAACAGCGAAACACGTAGTACAACGCAACCGCCGGCATACCGGCGGCGATGCCGTGCAGGTAGCCCATGGACGGCTCGATCAGGTCGGGCTCGACCTTCATGGCATGCAGGATCGGCTCGGCGCACAGCAACAGCAGCGCGCCGCAGAGACCGACCACCACGGCCAACCACAACGATTGGCGCACCAGAGGCCCGATCTCGGTGAGTTTGCCCGCGCCATAACGCTCGGCAACTTTCGGTGTGGTGGCCAGCAGAGTACCGGTCATCAACAGGTACACCGGGATCCAGATCGAATTACCCAGGCCCACCGCCGCCAGGTCCTGCGGGCTCACGCGCCCAGCCATCACCGCATCGACGAAGCTCATCGCGGTGGTTGCCAGTTGGCCAATCATGATCGGCAAGGCCAGCGTCAGCAGGCCGCGCACTTCCCGGCTGATGCGGGCGGGGCGGGAGAGGGTAGCGGTGGCAGTGTTCACGTACAGGTGTCCAATAAAAAGGCAGTCGCAAGGACGGCGGATTCTACGCGTTGACGCAGTGGTCAGGAAAAAACCTGTGTTAGGGATTTGTAAGCAATGCGCCCAGGCCAGCGCTGACCCCTGTGGGAGCTGGCTTGCCTGCGATGCAGGCACCTCGGTGCATCAGGCAAACCGGGTCGATGCAATCGCAGGCAAGCCAGCTCCTACACAGGATCTTCTGTACACTGCCAATCCGCCAAAGGAGCCTGCCATGCTGATTGTTGCCGACGAAAATATCCCGCTGCTCGATGCATTCTTCGAAGGGTTTGGCGAGATTCGCCGTGTGCCCGGCCGTTCCATCGACCGCGCCACGGTCGAGCAGGCCGATGTACTGCTGGTGCGCTCGGTGACCAACGTCAACCGCGCCCTGCTCGAGGGCAGTAAGGTGCGTTTTGTCGGCACTTGCACCATCGGCACCGACCACCTAGACCTCGACTACTTCAAGCAAGCAGGTATCCAGTGGTCCAGCGCGCCCGGCTGCAATGCGCGTGGGGTGGTGGACTACGTGCTCGGCAGCTTGCAGACCCTGGCTGAAATCGAAGGCGCCGACCTTAAGCAGCGCACCTACGGTATCGTCGGTGCCGGTGAAGTCGGCGGGCGGTTGGTCAAGGTGCTCAAGGGCCTGGGCTGGAATGTGTTGGTGTGCGACCCACCGCGCCAGGTCACCGAAGACGGCGATTACGTCAGCCTGCAGCAGATCATCGAGCACTGTGACGTGATCAGCTTGCATACGCCGCTGATCAAGTCCGGCAATGGTTCGACCTGGCACCTGTTTGATCGCCAGCGCCTGGAACAGCTCAAGCCGGGCACCTGGCTGATCAATGCCAGCCGGGGCGCGGTGGTGGATAACGCCGCCCTGCGCGAGGTGTTGCTGGCGCGCGAAGACCTGCAAGCGGTGCTGGACGTGTGGGAAGGCGAGCCTGAGGTGGATGTCGAGCTGGCAGACCTGTGCGTGCTGGCCACGCCCCATATCGCCGGCTACAGCCTCGATGGCAAACAGCGCGGCACCGCGCAGATTTACCAGGCGCTGTGTGCGCACCTGGGCCAGGAGCCGAGTATCCAGCTGAGTGATTTGCTGCCGGCCCCCTGGCTGGCCGAGATGCACCTTAACGCTACGACTGACCCGGCCTGGGCGCTGGCGACCTTGTGCCGCAGTGTGTACGACCCACGCCGTGACGATGCGGATTTCCGCCGCAGCCTGGTAGGTACCGTGCAGGAGCAGCGCCAGGCCTTTGACCTGCTGCGCAAGCATTACCCGGAACGTCGCGAGATCGATGGCTTGAAGGTGCGCATCATGGGGGAGTCGGCGGTGCTGTCGCAGATCGTGGCTGCTCTGGGCGCCGAACACCTATAACTGTAGGAGCGAGCTTGCTCGCGAAAAACGTCAACGATAACGCAGCGTTTCTGATTTAACGCGGCGCCCTCAGGTTTTTCGCGAGCAAGCTCGCTCCTACAGGGGGCATAAAAAACCCGGCCACCGGGGCCGGGTTTGAAAGAGCGTGGGCACTTCAGCCTTGCTGGGCAGGCTTGACCAGTCGCTGTTCCAGTTCGCTGCAGGCTTGCTGGATCATTTCTTCGGTAATCTGCACTTCCTGGCCTTTGGCATCGATATACGAGCAAGGCAGCTGTTGCGGCTGGCGGATCACTTCAATCTTGGCGTCGCTGCTATTTTGCAAGGTCATGGCCTGTCTCCTCATCAGGTTGTGTACCTACTTTAATTCCCCCGCATGAACGCGCCGTTACAACTCCTTACACGCTCATCGGTTTGAACACCCAGTCCACCAGAAACCGGTACATATTTCCAGATGAGGCTTAGACCGATAGCCTCTAGTGGCCTGCATCGGTGGGCATAATTAACCTGACTCATTGTTATTCGCGCAAGTTCCCCCAATGTTGGAGGGTACAGATTCCTCATTGGTGATACCTTCCATGTTCTCCATCCGTCAACGCCGTGCGATTCGCCTGGCCAGCCGCTTTATCGCGCCCTACCGCTGGCAGGCGCTTGGCGCACTGCTGGCGCTGATCGTCACCGCTGGCATCACCTTGTCCATGGGGCAGGGCATACGCCTGCTGGTGGACCAGGGCTTCATGACTCAGTCGCCGCACCTGCTCAACCAGTCTATCGGCCTGTTCATGCTGCTGGTGCTCGGCCTGGCCGTGGGCACCTTCACGCGGTTTTACCTGGTGTCGTGGATTGGCGAGCGGGTGGTGGCCGATATTCGCCGGCAAGTGTTCAACCACCTGATCTACCTGCACCCAGGCTTCTACGAGAACAACCGCAGCTCCGAAATCCAGTCGCGGCTGACCACCGACACCACCTTGCTGCAATCGGTGATCGGCTCATCGCTGTCGCTGTTTTTGCGCAATGCCCTTATGGTCATCGGCGGCATCGTGTTGCTGTTTATCACGAACCCCAAACTCACCAGCATCGTGGTGGTGGCGTTGCCGCTGGTGCTGGCGCCGATCCTGATTTTCGGACGTCGGGTGCGCAGCCTGTCGCGTTTGAGCCAGGACCGTATCGCGGACGTTGGCAGCTATGTCGCCGAGACCTTGGGCCAGATCAAGACCGTGCAGGCCTATAACCATCAGGTGCAGGACGAACAGCGCTTTGCCGTCACCGTCGAGGACGCCTTCATCACCGCACGTAAGCGCATCTTGCAGCGCTCCTGGCTGATTACCCTGGTGATCATGCTGGTGCTCGGTGCGGTGGGCGTGATGCTGTGGGTGGGCGGCATGGACGTGATCAGCGGGCGTATTTCCGGCGGTGAGCTGGCGGCGTTCGTGTTCTACAGCCTGATTGTCGGCAGCGCCGTTGGCACCCTGAGCGAAGTGCTCGGCGAGTTGCAGCGTGCCGCTGGGGCGGCGGAGCGGATCGGTGAGCTGTTGCAGTCAGGCAACGACATCCAGGCGCCGGCCACTGGCGGTGTACGTTTGCCGGAACGGGTCAGCGGCCGCATGGAACTGCAAGACCTGCGCTTTTCCTACCCGTCACGGCCGGACAGCTACGCCATCGATGGCTTGAACCTGACCATCAACCCGGGCGAAACCCTGGCGTTGGTAGGGCCGTCCGGCGCGGGCAAATCGACGATTTTCGATCTGCTGCTGCGCTTCTACGACCCCCAGCAAGGCCGAATCCTGCTCGAAGGCCAGCCGCTGACCGAGCTAGACCCCCTGGACCTGCGGCGCCATTTCGCCCTGGTGTCCCAGAGCCCGGCGTTGTTCTTCGGCAGCGTCGAGGACAACATCCGCTACGGCAACCCGTCCGCCACCACCGCCCAGGTGGAAGCCGCCGCGCGTATTGCCCACGCCCACGACTTCATCCTGCAAATGCCCGACGGCTACCAAACCCACCTCGGCGAAAGTGGCCAGGGCCTCTCTGGCGGCCAGCGCCAACGCCTGGCCATCGCCCGCGCCTTGCTGGTCGACGCGCCGATCCTGCTGCTGGACGAAGCCACCAGCGCCCTCGACGCTCAGAGCGAACACCTGATCCAACAAGCCCTGCCGCAGCTCATGCAGGGGCGCACCACGCTGGTCATCGCGCATCGTTTGGCCACGGTGAAGAATGCCGACCGCATTGCGGTAATGGACCAGGGCAAGCTGGTGGCGGTGGGCACGCATCAGCAGTTGATTGCGAGCAATCCGTTGTATGCGCGGTTGGCGGCGTTGCAGTTCAACGATGGAGATGAACAGGTGAAATAAAAAATGCCCGCATCTCTCGATGCGGGCAATGGCGCCTCTGTAGGAGCGAGCTTGCTCGCGAAAAACTCACAGGCGCCGCGTTTATCCAGGAAGCACGCGTTAGCGTTGACGTTCTTCGCGAGCAAGCTCGCTCCTACTGGTCGTCGAAGTACCGCTCATGCCAATCCACCAACGGTTGCGGTGAGTTGAGCTTCTGCCCGTAGATCACCGAATAAGACAGCACGTTCTGCACATACTGGCGGGTTTCGTCGAAGGGGATGCTTTCCACCCACACGTCGAAACTCAGGTGGTCTGCGCCGCGCAGCCATTGGCGCACGCGGCCGGGGCCGGCGTTGTAGGCAGCGGAGGCGAGCACGCGGTTGCCGTTGAACTGGCTGTGAACCTGGCTCAGGTAAGCAGCGCCGAGCTGGATGTTTTTATCCGGGTCCAGCACCTGGGCCGGGGAGGCCAGGGGGATGCTGAACTTGCGTGCAGTTTCCTTGGCGGTGCCGGGCATCAGTTGCATCAGGCCGCTGGCGCCGACGCCGGAGCGGGCATCGTCCATGAACGCGCTTTCCTGACGGGTGATGGCAAAGATCCAGCTGGAGTGCAGGCCACGTACCTTGGCTTCGCGCACTAGGGTGTCGCGGTGGGCCATCGGGAAGCGGATGTCCAGATCGTCCCAGTACTGCGCCTGGCTGATGGTGCGGATCGCCGGGAAGTACCACTTCATGTCGTAGGCCAGTTTGGCCTGGGCCACCATCTCGTCACGGTTGAAATGACGGCTGACGTGGTACCACTCGCGGCGACCGTCGACGATCTGGCCGCGGGCGTAGAACTCCAGGGCCCTGCGCACGCCTGGGGTGTTGCGGACCTTGTTGACCAGGGCCTGGCTCATCACCAGCGGCTTGTTGTTCAACTGATAAGGCGATTTGGAGCGGTCAGCCGCGAGGAAACCGTAGAAGTCCCGCTCCTTGGCGACGTTTTTGTACAGCACCAAAGCCTGCGGGTTTTTCGGCTCGGCCAGCTCCAGGCTGCGCGCCTGCCAGTAGCGCCAGCGGTTGGTGGTGGCCAGGTCTTGTGGGAGCTTGCGGGTCAACTGGTAGGCGTCTTCCCAGCGCGCCAGGCGCAACAACAGGCGCAGGCGCCATTCGGAGACCGTATTGTCGCGCAGTTCGGGGTCGTACTTGGTCATGACCTCCAGCGCGCGCGGGTCGAAGCGCTTGGCCAGGGTCAAGCCGATCTCGCGGGCAATCGACACTTTTTCGTCACGGGAGAAGTGCATGCTGCTGGCGTAACCGTCGAGCAGCGACATGGCTTTGTCCGGATCCTGGCGCGCCAGGCGACGCAGGCCCAGGCCCACGGCGTCAGCCATGGCCTCGGTGGCCGGCTGGAAGCGTGACGGGTCGCTGAGCATGTCGGGCTTTTGCGCAACATCCACCATCAAGCGGCCTTGGGCGCCGAGGGTGGGCAGGGTTTTCACCAGGCTATTGGCCAGCGCGTAGTTACGCGCTTCGGCGGCGAGCTTGGCGCGCTCCCAGATCTTCTGCTCGGTGAGTTGGCCGGCAGCGGCCCATTGGCCAAACGTGACGTCACAGGCGGCGGGCTGGGATTTGCCGGTCATCCACAGCTTTTCGGCAGTCTTGTAGCCTTCGGCTTTCAGGTTGTGGCTGAGCTGGTACTGGCCATGCAGGCAGTCCAGCTCGACAAAATTGAGCTTGGTGTCGTAGTACTTTTCAAAGGTCTGCCAATCGCCACGTTCGGCCAGCCAGCGCAGCCAACGCAGTTTCATCCAGTTGGCCTGGGGCAGGTCGCCGTGTTTGGCGAGGAATTGTTCGATTTCCTCGTTGCTCGCGGTTTTCAGGCGCGCGGTCAGCTCGTCATAGGCCAGGTAGGGCGTGAGCGGGTAATCGGCCAGGGCTTGGCTGTATTGCATGTAGGGGCCGCTGTCGCCCTTGGCCAGGGCGCGTTTGGCTTGATCGTAATACTGGCGTTGAGTGGTGAGGTCCACCGCCTGGGCGGATTGAACGGCAGTGGCGGAAAGAAGCAGACAAGATAAAAAGTTGAAAAGGCGACTGCGCATGAGACGTCCGTGCAGAGAAATCACGACTAGCACCGGCACTGCCGACACTGATTGCCCCTAGCTTAGCCTTTTGCCAGCGGCCCGCGAAAGCTTTGCCGGCTGGTTCGTTCAAGTTCGCCGGAAATGTCCTACAGAACGTGTCAATAGAGAAAATGCCGACCGCATCCCACCCTCACATCAGGTAGAATGCGCGCCCAGTTTTTGGAGAAGCGTATGACCCTGCTCAAATTCAGCGATGTGTCCCTTGCTTTCGGCGCCATGCCGTTGTTGGACAAGGTGTCCTGGCAGATCGCCCGTGGTGAGCGGGTGTGCATCATCGGCCGCAACGGCACCGGTAAGTCCAGCATGATGAAGCTGGTAAAAGGCGACCAGAAGCCCGATGACGGCTCTGTGTGGCGTGCCCCGGGCCTCAAGATCGGCGAATTGCCGCAAGAATTGCCGGTGGCCGACGGACGGACAGTGTTCGACGTGGTTGCCGAAGGCCTGGATGGCGTTGGCGAGTTGCTCGCGCAATACCATCACCTGGCGCAGAACTGCGTCACCGAGGAAGACCTCGACAAGCTGATGCACGTCCAGCAAGACCTCGAAGCCCGTGACGGCTGGCGCTTGCAGCAACTGGTGGACAGCACCCTGAGCCGCCTGCAACTGCCGGCCGACAAGACCCTCGCCGAATTGTCCGGCGGCTGGCGTCGTCGCGTGCTGCTGGCCCAGGCCCTGGTGTCCGAGCCGGACCTGCTGCTGCTCGACGAACCGACCAACCACCTGGACATTGGCGCCATCGCCTGGCTTGAAGAAGCCATCAAGGACTTCCAAGGCGCCGTGCTGTTTATCACGCACGACCGTGCTTTCCTGCAGAGCCTGGCCACGCGCATCCTCGAACTGGACCGTGGCGGCCTGATCGACTGGAACGGCGACTACGCCAGCTTCCTGGTGCACAAGGAAGCCGCCCTGGCGGCCGAAGAAACCGCCAACGCGCTGTTCGACAAGAAGCTGGCCCAGGAAGAAGTCTGGATCCGCCAGGGCATCAAGGCCCGTCGCACCCGTAACGAAGGCCGCGTACGTGCCTTGAAAGCCTTGCGCGTCGAGCGCAGTGAGCGCCGCGAGCGCACCGGCAAGGCCAATATCCAGCTCGATACTGCCGACAAGTCGGGCAAGCAAGTGATGGTGCTGGAGAACGTCAGCTTCCATCACCCGGACGGCCCGTTCCTGATCAAGGACTTCTCCATGGTCCTGCAGCGCGGCGACCGTATCGGCCTGCTGGGCGCCAACGGTACCGGCAAGACTACGTTGCTCAAGCTGATGCTCAGCGGCCTGCAACCGACCAGCGGCAAGGTCGAAGAGGGCACTCGCATCGACGTGGCCTACTTTGACCAGTTGCGCCACCAGTTGGACCTGGAAAAGACCGTGATCGACAACGTCGCCGAAGGCCGCGACTTTATCGACATCGACGGCCAGAGCCGCCACGTACTCAGCTACCTGGGCGACTTCCTGTTCAGCCCGCAGCGTGCACGTACGCCGGTCAAGGCGCTGTCGGGTGGTGAGCGCGCGCGCCTGCTGCTGGCCAAGCTGTTCAGCAAGCCGGCCAACTTGCTGGTACTCGACGAACCGACCAACGACCTCGACGTGGAAACCCTGGAACTGCTGGAAGAGGTCTTGCTGACCTTCAACGGCACTGTGCTGATGGTCAGCCACGACCGGGAATTCCTCGACAACGTGGTCACCAGCACCCTGGTCTTCGAAGGTGAAGGCAAGGTGCGTGAATACGTGGGCGGTTATCAGGACTGGCTGCGTCAGGGCGGCTCGCCGCGCCTGCTGGGCGTAACCGAGAGCAAGTCGGGCAAAGCAGACTTGAACACGGCGGTGGTGGCTCCGGTCGCTGCCGAAGCGCCTGCACCGGCGGCTGACGCTGCGCCGGCCAAGAAAAAGCTGAGCTATAAGTTGCAGCGCGAGCTGGAAGCCTTGCCGGGTGATATCGACGCCAAGGAACAGCAGATTGCTGCGGTCGAAGCGGAAATGGCTGACGCTGGTTTCTACCTGCGCCCTGCGGCAGAGACCGCCAAGGTCATCGCCTCTTTGGAGACGTTGAACCAGGAGCTGGAAGCGTTGGTTGAGCGTTGGGCCGAGTTGGATGCCTGAGTGATCTTGCAGCACTGAAAAGCCTGGCGTTCATTCCTATGAGCGCCGGGCTTTTTAATATGAAATGCGATCCAACTGTGGGAGCTGGCTTGCCTGCGATAGCGGTGTATCAGCCACCTGATGCATCAACTGACAGGCTGCTATCGCAGGCAAGCCAGCTCCCACATTAGACCTTCATCGGTCTTACGAACTCTTTACCAGTTTGACGGCCAGTACATCGCACGGCGCGCCGTGCAATACATCATTGGCGGTCGAGCCCAGCAGCAAGGCCAAGCCGTGGCGCCCATGGCTACCCACTACGATCAGGTCACAACCCTGTTCCTTGGCCAAGTGGTGAATTTCCTGGCGCGGTTGGCCGTATGTCAGGTGGCAGTCTTCCTTTTTCAGGTGCGGGTATTTGAGAATCAAACGGTCCAGGCGCTCCTTGGCCTGGTCGAATTGTTGCTGCTGCAGCTGGGAAAGGTCCATCGGCACGTCACCACCAAAGGCCATCGCCATGGGCTCGACGATGTGCGCCAGCGACAGTTTGGCGCCATTGGCAATCGCGGATTCCTGTGCGCGCTTGATCACTGGATCGCACTCTTCGGTCAGGTCGACAGCGACCAGAATATGTTTGTAGGGCATGAGGCGTTCCTCCAGGGGACTGCAATAAATTCAGTATGGCTGCTTTCAAGCGGATGGGGTTGCCGCAGATCAAATCCGCTCATCTAGAAATTCGGGAGTACACATATGACGGTCTGGATAGTGGTGTCAATCCTTGCGGTGGTTTTGAGCCCCCTGGTATGGCTGCGACCTTCGCGCCAGCAGAGCGGGCGCATGGCCCTGCGCATGGAGGCACGCCGCATCGGGTTGGCCATGCAGTTGGCGCCTCAGGAGTGGCCGCACTGGCTCAAACAGGAGCCGCCGAGCCCTTGCGCGCAGTACTGCCGACCACGGCGTGGCAGCATGCCCGCGACCTGGAGTTACTGGCAGCTGGAGCCGGGGCTGTGGGTCAATCAGTGGCGTGAGCCTTGTGTGGATGAGAAGTTGTTGCCGCATTTTGCAACGCTGCCGGCGAACGTCTACAAGGTCGAGGCCGACAAACAGATGATTGCTTTGTATTGGGGCGAGAAGGGCGACGCAAGCGTACTCAAAGACATCGATACGCTGCTCAAGGCCCTGGCCTGACCCAAACCCTGTAGGAGCGAGCTTGCTCGCGAAAATCGCCAACGATAACGCGGATAATCAGGCTATACGCGGCGCTCTCCAGGTTTTCGCGAGCAAGCTCGCTCCTACTCAAAAGCCGGGCAATAAAAAGCCCGACATCATCATCGGGCTGGAGGTGGCCAGGCAGGCCGGTAAATCTGTAGGTTGCCGCTAGCCTAGCCGGGTATTCCTTTCTGTACAGCCTTTTCCCACATCTTTTCTATTATTGATCCTGTGAATATTTGGATATTGACGGGTGGCCCGCCTGTGGGCCGGGTTCTGAAATGACTGGAAAGTCGCGTTTTTACTAGCCTTTGGAGCGATTGACAATTGCTCGGAATTGGATGAAGGTGGCGTACCCAAATCAAACGGGCGTATGAATTGAGCGTTTGCCTGTCAGACGACTCATACAAAACCCGACTATCGCACTGGCGGGTGTGCCTGGCGGATTGGCGTGAGCATTGATTCAACTGTCAATGTCAAACCAGAGACCAGCGTCCAGTGTGTACTGTTCAGCTTCCATATCGTGGAGATCAGTTGATGATTTACGAAGGTAAAGCCATCACGGTTAAGGCTCTTGAAAGTGGCATCGTCGAACTCAAGTTCGACCTCAAGGGTGAGTCCGTCAACAAGTTCAACCGTCTAACCCTGAACGAACTGCGTCAGGCCGTAGACACCATCAAAGCAGATGCTTCGGTCAAGGGCGTGATCGTCTCCAGCGGCAAGGACGTGTTTATCGTCGGCGCTGACATCACCGAATTCGTCGACAACTTCAAGCTGCCCGATGCCGAGCTGGTGGCTGGCAACCTCGAAGCCAACAAGATCTTCAGCGATTTCGAAGACCTCAACGTGCCGACCGTTGCTGCCATCAATGGCATCGCGTTGGGCGGCGGCCTGGAAATGTGCCTGGCGGCAGATTTCCGCGTCATGTCCGCGACGGCCAAGATCGGCCTGCCGGAAGTCAAGCTGGGCATCTACCCAGGCTTTGGCGGTACCGTGCGCCTGCCGCGCCTGATCGGTGCTGACAACGCGATCGAATGGATCGCCGCCGGCAAGGAAAACAAGGCTGAAGACGCACTGAAAGTCGGTGCCGTCGACGCTGTAGTAGCTCCGGACAAGCTGGCCGAAGCCGCGCTGAACCTGATCAAGGGCGCCATCAGCGGCGAATTTGACTACAAAGCCAAGCGTCAACCGAAGCTGGAAAAACTCAAGCTCAACGCCATCGAACAGATGATGTCGTTCGAAACCGCCAAAGGTTTCGTGGCAGGCCAGGCCGGCCCGAACTACCCGGCGCCGGTTGAAGCGATCAAGACCATCCAGAAGGCCGCGAACTTCGGTCGCGACAAAGCCTTGGAAGTGGAAGCGGCAGGCTTCGTCAAACTGGCGAAAACCTCGGCGGCCCAGAGCCTGATCGGCCTGTTCCTGAACGATCAGGAACTGAAGAAAAAGGCTAAGGCCTACGACGAAATTGCCAAGGACGTGAAACAGGCCGCCGTACTCGGCGCCGGTATCATGGGTGGCGGTATCGCCTATCAGTCGGCGTCCAAAGGCACGCCGATCCTGATGAAAGACATCAACGAGCACGGTATCGAGCAGGGCCTGGCCGAAGCCGCCAAGCTGCTGGTGGGCCGCGTTGATAAAGGCCGCATGACCGCTGCAAAAATGGCTGAAGTGCTTAACGGCATTCGTCCTACGCTGTCCTACGGCGATTTCGGCCACGTCGACCTGGTGGTCGAAGCGGTTGTCGAAAACCCGAAGGTCAAGCAAGCCGTGCTGGCTGAAGTGGAAGCCCAGGTCAAAGATGACACCATCCTGGCCTCCAACACTTCGACCATTTCCATCTCGCTGCTGGCCAAGGCCCTCAAGCGTCCGGAAAACTTCGTCGGCATGCACTTCTTCAACCCGGTGCACATGATGCCGCTGGTAGAAGTGATCCGTGGCGAGAAGTCCAGCGAGCTGGCCGTGGCCACCACCGTTGCCTACGCCAAGAAAATGGGCAAGAACCCGATCGTGGTCAATGACTGCCCGGGCTTCTTGGTCAACCGCGTGCTGTTCCCGTACTTCGGCGGTTTCGCCAAGTTGATCAGCGCCGGTGTGGATTTTGTGCGTATCGACAAGGTCATGGAAAAATTCGGCTGGCCAATGGGCCCGGCGTACCTGATGGACGTGGTCGGCATCGACACCGGCCACCACGGTCGCGACGTCATGGCTGAAGGCTTCCCGGACCGCATGAAAGACGACCGTCGTTCGGCTGTCGACGCACTCTACGAAGCCAAGCGCCTGGGCCAGAAGAACGGCAAGGGTTTCTACGCCTACGAGACCGACAAGAAGGGCAAGCAGAAGAAAGTGGCCGACCCATCGGTGCACGAAGTACTCGCTCCGGTCATCTACGAACAGCGTGAGGTGTCTGACGAGGACATCATCAACTGGATGATGATTGCCCTGTGCCTGGAAACCGTGCGTTGCCTAGAAGACGGCATCGTTGAAACCGCCGCCGAAGCCGATATGGGCCTGGTGTACGGTATTGGTTTCCCTCCATTCCGTGGTGGTGCGCTGCGTTACATCGACTCCATCGGTGTGGCCCAGTTCGTTGCCCTGGCTGATCAGTACGCTGATCTGGGCCCGCTGTACCACCCGACCGCGAAGCTGCGTGAAATGGCCAAGAATGGCCAGAGCTTCTTCGGTTAAGTGCCCAGACGACTAGAGCGAGAATATTTATGAGCTTGAATCCAAGAGACGTCGTGATCGTCGACTTCGGTCGTACGCCGATGGGCCGCTCCAAGGGCGGCATGCACCGCAACACCCGCGCCGAAGACATGTCGGCGCACCTGATCAGCAAAGTGCTGGAGCGCAACACCAAGGTCGACCCGAACGAGGTCGAGGACGTGATCTGGGGCTGCGTCAACCAGACCCTGGAGCAGGGCTGGAACATCGCGCGCATGGCGTCGTTGATGACCCAGATCCCGCACACTGCCGCTGGCCAGACCGTCAGCCGACTGTGTGGCTCCTCGATGAGCGCGCTGCACACCGCTGCGCAAGCGATCATGACTGGCAACGGCGATGTGTTCGTGGTCGGCGGCGTGGAGCACATGGGCCACGTCAGCATGATGCACGGCGTCGATCCTAACCCGCACATGTCCCTCTACGCGGCGAAAGCCTCGGGCATGATGGGCCTGACCGCGGAAATGCTCGGCAAGATGCACGGCATCACCCGTGAAGCCCAGGACGCCTTCGGCCTGCGTTCCCACCAGCTCGCTCACAAGGCGACTGTGGAAGGCAAGTTCAAGGATGAAATCATCCCGATGAACGGCTACGACGAAAACGGTTTTCTGAAACTGTTCGACTACGACGAAACCATTCGTCCGGACACCACCCTGGAAAGCCTGGCGGCCCTCAAGCCAGCCTTCAATCCAAAGGGCGGCACCGTGACAGCCGGTACTTCCTCGCAAATCACTGACGGTGCT
Organism: Pseudomonas sp. PA-4-8C; assembly: GCF_021606625.1. Classification (NCBI taxonomy): domain Bacteria; kingdom Pseudomonadati; phylum Pseudomonadota; class Gammaproteobacteria; order Pseudomonadales; family Pseudomonadaceae; genus Pseudomonas; species Pseudomonas sp. PA-4-8C. The sequence goes on along the minus strand of NZ_WKCD01000026.1, from coordinate 4,759 downwards.
TCGTGCATGATCGTGATGTCGGCGCAGCGTGCCCAGGACCTGGGTATCCAGCCGCTGGCCGTGATTCGTTCGATGGCGGTGGCGGGTGTGGATCCGGCGATCATGGGCTATGGTCCAGTACCGGCCACACAAAAAGCCTTGAAGCGCGCAGGCCTTTCCATCTCCGATATCGACTTCTTCGAGCTCAACGAAGCTTTCGCCGCACAGGCCCTGCCAGTGCTGAAAGATTTGAAAGTACTCGACAAGATGAACGAGAAGGTTAACCTGCACGGCGGTGCGATTGCCCTGGGCCACCCATTCGGTTGCTCCGGTGCGCGTATCTCCGGCACTTTGCTTAATGTGATGAAGCAAAATGGCGGCAACCTTGGGGTTGCAACCATGTGCATTGGTCTCGGCCAAGGCATCTCTACCGTCTTCGAACGCGTCTAAGCGTTCGGTTGACGGAAGCCGGGGCCCAGTGCCCCGGTTTTTGTTTTTTGGAACTTTTAAATATTTTTTTTCAACAAATTTTGTACGAGGGCCAGAGCATGAAAGTCGAACCAGGGCTCTACCAGCATTACAAGGGGCCGCAGTACCGTGTTTTCAGCGTGGCGCGCCACTCTGAAACCGAAGAAGAAGTGGTGTTTTACCAAGCGCTGTATGGCGAATACGGCTTTTGGGTGCGCCCTTTGAGCATGTTCCTGGAGACCGTCGAAGTTGACGGCGAGCAGGTCCCGCGCTTTGCTTTGGTCACGGCCGAACCCAGTCTTTTTACAGGGCAATAACGGCAGGTCGCGCAGAATGCTGCGCTTGACCTCATCCGGTTGCCACTATATATAGCGTTGCCGCGTCAGGCGCCAACTGCCTTTCACTTCTCGAATTCAGGAATTTTCCGATCCATGGGCAAATCGCTGGTCATTGTGGAATCCCCGGCTAAGGCCAAGACCATCAACAAGTACTTGGGCAACGAGTACGTGGTGAAGTCGAGTATCGGCCATATCCGAGACCTGCCCACCAGCGGTTCGGCTAGCGCCAGCAAGGAGCCTGCCGCCAAGCGCGGCAAGGCCGCCGCGGGCGAAGGTCCGGTACTCACGCCTAAAGAAAAAGCGCGCAAGCAACTGGTTTCGCGCATGGGTGTGGACCCGGACCATGGCTGGAAGGCCAAGTACGAAATCCTTCCGGGCAAGGAAAAGGTCATCGAAGAGCTGCGCCGGCTCGCCAAAGATGCTGACACCATCTATCTCGCGACGGACTTGGACCGCGAAGGGGAAGCCATTGCCTGGCACCTGCGCGAAGCCATCGGCGGTGATGACAGCCGCTACAAGCGCGTGGTGTTCAACGAAATCACCAAGAAAGCCATCCAGGAAGCGTTCTCCAAGCCGGGCGAGCTGGATATCGACCGTGTCAACGCCCAGCAGGCCCGTCGCTTCCTCGACCGCGTCGTCGGCTACATGGTCTCGCCATTGCTGTGGGCGAAGATCGCCCGTGGCCTGTCCGCCGGCCGTGTGCAATCGGTAGCGGTCAAGCTGGTGGTGGAACGTGAGCGCGAGATCCGTGCGTTCATCCCTGAAGAGTACTGGGAAGTCCACGCCGACCTCGGCACTGCCAAGGGCGCCAATGTGCGCTTTGAAGTGGCCCGTGAGAAAGGCGAGGCCTTCAAACCGCTGAACGAAGCCCAGGCCATGGCCGCGCTGGAGAAGCTCAAAGCCTCCAGCTACAGCATCGTCAAGCGTGAAGACAAACCGACCAGCAGCAAGCCGTCGGCGCCGTTCATCACCTCCACCCTGCAACAAGCCGCGAGCAACCGCCTGGGCTTTGGGGTGAAGAAGACCATGATGATGGCCCAGCGCCTGTATGAGGCTGGCTATATCACGTATATGCGTACGGACTCCACCAACCTGTCGCAAGACGCGGTGGCGATGGCGCGTACCTATATTGAAAGCGAATTCGGCAAGACCTACCTGCCGGAGAAGCCGAACGTCTACAGCAGCAAGGAAGGCGCACAAGAGGCTCACGAAGCGATTCGTCCTTCTGACGCCAACACCACGCCTGCCAAGCTGAGCGGCATGGAGCGCGACGCTGAGCGCCTCTACGAGCTGATCTGGCGCCAGTTCCTGGCTTGCCAGATGCTGCCGGCGCAATACCTGTCCACTACCGTAAGCGTGGGCGCGGGCGATTTCGAGCTGCGTGCCAAGGGCCGTATCCTCAAGTTCGACGGCTATACCCGTGTGATGCCGCAGATTGCCAAGCCTGGCGATGATGACGTGCTGCCGGACATGGCCCAGGGCGACACGTTGAAGCTGATCAAGCTCGACCCGTCCCAGCACTTCACCAAGCCGCCGGCGCGTTATTCCGAAGCCAGCCTGGTCAAAGAGATGGAGAAGCGCGGTATAGGTCGTCCATCGACCTACGCGGCGATCATCTCCACCATCCAGGACCGTGGCTACGTTGCGTTGCACAACCGTCGTTTCTATTCGGAAAAGATGGGTGACATCGTGACCGAGCGTCTGTCGGAGAGCTTCTCCAACCTGATGGACTACGGTTTCACCGCGGGCATGGAAGAGAACCTCGATGACGTGGCCCAGGGCGAACGCGACTGGAAAAACGTGCTCGACGAGTTCTATGGCGACTTCAAGAAAAAGCTCGAAGTGGCCGAGAACCCTGAGAACGGGATGCGCGCCAACCAGCCGGTGATGACGGATATCCCGTGCACCACCTGCGGTCGGCCGATGCAGATTCGTACCGCCTCCACCGGCGTGTTCCTCGGTTGCTCAGGCTACAGCCTGCCGCCGAAAGAGCGCTGCAAGGCGACCGTCAACCTGGTGCCGGGCGATGAAATTGCGGCTGATGATGAGGGTGAGTCCGAGTCGCTGGTGTTGCGCGGCAAGCACCGCTGCCCGATCTGCAGCACGGCGATGGACGCTTACCTGCTGGACGAGAAGCACAAGCTGCACATCTGCGGTAACAACCCCGATTGCAACGGCTACGAGATCGAAGAGGGCACCTACCGCATCAAGGGCTATGAAGGCCCGAGCCTGGAATGCGACAAGTGCGGCAGCGAGATGCAGCTCAAGACCGGCCGTTTCGGCAAGTTCTTCGGTTGCACCAATCCGACCTGCAAGAACACCCGCAAACTGCTGAAAAGCGGGGATGCGGCGCCGCCGAAAATGGACCCGGTGAAGATGCCTGAGCTCAAGTGCGAGAAGGTCAACGACACCTACATCCTGCGTGACGGCGCTTCGGGGCTGTTCCTGGCTGCGAGCCAGTTCCCGAAAAACCGCGAGACCCGTGCGCCGTTGGTGATGGAGATCGTGCCGCACAAGGACGAGATCGATCCTAAGTACCACTTCTTGTGTGAAGCGCCGAAGAAGGACCCGGATGGTCGCCCAGCCGTGATCCGCTACAGCCGCAAGACCAAGGAGCAGTACGTGCAGACCGAAGTGGACGGCAAGCCGACTGGCTGGAAAGCGTTCTACGACGGCGGCAAGTGGAAGGTCGAGGACAAGCGCCAAGGCGCTTGATCCGCTAGTCTGTTAACGCCAAAAGCCGTCTGTATAGACGGCTTTTGCTTACTGTAGGAGCGAGCTTGCTCGCGAAGATCGTTAACGAAAACGCCGGAAACCTGGCACCCTACGGTGCCTGGAGGTTTTTCGCGAGCAAGCTCGCTCCTACACAGCCAGCATCACGCCTATTCGTTGTGGAGATTGCCGTCATGGCCAACGAACTCTATACCCGTACCAATCAGAAAATTTACTTCGCGGGTTTATCCCTGGAGGCCCTTGGCCGTGCCGAGGAAGGGAAAGAGATGAATGCCATCGCGCTGGTACAGGCGGGGCGCGAAGCGGCGTTGTTCCACCTGTACGGTGCCTTGCTGGGACTGTGCCATGAAATCGCCGGGTTCTACCGCTTGCCCCAAGCGGGCGCGCCTCGGGCGGAAATGATCATGAATCGTGAAGTGTTGGATTCCATGGCGATCCCCGAGTTGGCCGAGTTGGTGGAAATGGCCCAAAGCCCTGACAGTTGGGTGGCGCGGCTGCTCAAGGCCCATGCGGATATGTTTCAGCCACCGCGTATTCCCCATGTGCCCAAGGGGGATGTTACCCAGCCGCTGATCGTCGCCGTGGCATTGGAGCAGGATGAGCCCAAGCCTTTGAGCCGTGAGGAATTGGAAGGCTGGCGCCAGGAACTGAAGAAGATGGCGCTGCGTTTTCGTGAAGGGTTGAACGAGTGCTGAAGGGTTTGCACTAAGCAAATGTGGGGGCTGGTTTCGGAGCGACGCTGAACCTGTGGCGAGGGAGCTTGCTCCCGTGACGACCGGACAGCCGACGCTTATGTACCTGACGCTCTAGGATCCATATGTGGGGGCTTGTCTGAAAGCCGACACCTATCGACCTGACGCCCCGCGATCAAACTGTGGGAGCTGGCTTGCCTGCGATGACGGCCTGCCAGCCGACACCTATCGACCTGATGCCCCGCGTTCAACCTGTGGGAGCGGGCTTGCTCGCGAAGGCGGTCTGGCAGGCGACCCTGTTATACCGAGTACATATCCATTCCTGCGGTTACGGCCACTTAGGGTTCCGCCTGACGGCGGGTCACGTTCGAAAAGCGCGAAAGTAACCAAAGCGCTCTTGCCCCTCCACTCGGCCCCTCGCCTAGGCTCGGCCCCTCGCCTAGGCTCGGTGTGCCCGAACACAGGCTTGAATCCGTGGGCCGCCGCCACGCGCCATCCCTGGCGCGGGGCGGCTAACCCGGCGTCCTGCCAGGTTACCCACGAATTCAA
>NZ_WKCD01000259.1:0-7870 GCF_021606625.1 Pseudomonas sp. PA-4-8C | reverse complement strand
GTTCTCCACCGTACTCCGGACGCCCGGACACGCGGCTCTGCCAGCGGTTGAAATGGCCGCCGCTGGTGGAGGCCACCAGGTCCACCGCGGGGCTGGTGCAGAGCGCGCCGCCGACGCGGTCCAGATTGCCGGTCACCAGGTTGATCAGTTGCACCAGCCAATGGCACAGCGTGCCAAACGCTTGGGTCGAGACGCCCATGCGGCCATAACAAACGGCCTTGTCAGCGCCGGCGAAGTCCCTGGCCAACTGCCGAATCTGCTCGGCAGGCACCGCACACTGGCGGCTCATGGCCTCGGCATGAAAGCCGGCGATCGCCCTGCACACCTCGTCCAGGCCCTCCACCGGCAAATGACTATCGCGTGTCAGCCCTTCGGTGAACAAAGTGTTGAGCACCCCAAACAACAACGCCGCATCGCCGCCGGGGCGTACGAACAAGTGCTGGTCAGCAATGGCCGCCGTCTCGCTGCGCCGAGGGTCGACCACCACCACTTTTCCGCCTCGCGCCTGGATGGCCTTGAGGCGTTTTTCCACATCGGGCACGGTCATGATGCTGCCATTGGAGGCCAGCGGGTTGCCGCCGAGGATCAACATGAAGTCGGTCTGGTCGATGTCGGGTATGGGCAACAACAGGCCGTGGCCGTACATCAGGTGGCTGGTGAGGTGATGAGGCAGTTGGTCTACCGAGGTCGCGGAGAAACGATTGCGCGTCTTCAACAGCCCTAGAAAGTAGTTGCTGTGGGTCATCAACCCATAGTTATGCACGCTGGGGTTGCCCTGATACACCGCCACCGCGTTCTGGCCGTGCCGGGCCTGGATGCCCGCGAGCCGCTCGGCCACCAGGGCAAAGGCTTCATCCCAGGCAATCGGCTGCCATTGGCTGCCCACCCGCCGCATGGGTTGGTGCAGACGGTCCGGGTCGTTCTGGATGTCCTGCAGGGCCACGGCCTTGGGGCAGATATGGCCGCGACTGAAACTGTCCAAGGGGTCGCCCTTGATCGAGGTGATCGCCAGGCTACCGTCTTGGGCTTGGTTGGTTTCCAGGGTGAGGCCGCAGATAGCTTCGCACAGGTGGCAGGCACGGTGGTGGAGAGTCGTGGTCATGGCCAGTCTCTTTTATAGGGGCTTTGGCTCAACTATGGGCCGCGACCCCTTGAGGCGCCAGCAACCTTCGCGTTGTGAATCGACGGGCATAGGCCAGGCCATGGCTAAGCATGAGCAAATGTTTCAAAAACCTTGCCCACAGGCGCTGAAACCGACGCGACCTGGCCCAAGCCCGCCCCCGCGCATTGCAAAAGGCCTGGACGCCAGTGTACAAATGGCTCGCTGCTGTCAGGAAATCGTCTTCAAACGCGCGTCAGTGCCCTGCTTGAACACCCCTAAAGCCGTAGCCCTATTGGTAAAACGCGACATTTAATGTCAATATCGCGTCTTCCCCTATTTCGTCGCCCCGTGCGGCTTTCGCCGCAGGTCTCGCCCGTTGTCGCAATAAACAAGGCTTTGAGTATCTGCGGTCTGTTGCAAAAGGTAGTTAATGATGAGCGCAAGGCACTTTCTCTCCCTGATGGATTGCACGCCCGAAGAGCTGGTCAGCGTGATCCGTCGAGGCATTGAGCTTAAAGACCTGCGTAACCGCGGCGTACTGTTTGAGCCTTTGAAAAACCGTGTACTGGGGATGATTTTCGAAAAGTCCTCGACCCGCACACGCCTGTCGTTCGAAGCCGGCATGATCCAGCTGGGTGGCCAGGCGATCTTTCTGTCACCGCGCGACACCCAATTGGGTCGTGGTGAGCCGATCAGCGATTGCGCCATCGTGATGTCGCGCATGCTCGACGCCGTGATGATCCGTACCTTCGCCCACAGCACCCTGACCGAATTTGCCGCCAACTCCCGCGTGCCCGTGATCAACGGCCTGTCCGATGACCTGCACCCCTGCCAGTTGCTGGCCGACATGCAAACCTTTCTCGAACATCGTGGCTCGATCCAAGGCAAGACCGTGGCCTGGATCGGCGACGGCAACAATATGTGCAACAGCTATATAGAAGCGGCGATCCAGTTCGACTTCCACCTGCGTATCGCCTGCCCTGAAGGCTACGAGCCCAGCGCCGAGTTCATGGCCAAGGCCGATGGCCGTGTGCAACTGCTGCGCGATCCAAAAGACGCAGTGGTCGGCGCGCACCTGGTGAGCACCGACGTCTGGACCTCCATGGGCCAGGAAGACGAAACCGCCAAACGCCTGGCCCAATTCGCGCCGTTCCAGGTGACCCGCGCGTTGCTCGACCTGGCCGCGCCGGACGTGCTGTTCATGCACTGCCTGCCCGCCCACCGAGGCGAAGAAATCAGCCAGGACCTGCTCGACGATCCGCGCTCAGTCGCATGGGATCAGGCTGAGAACCGCCTGCATGCGCAAAAAGCCTTGCTCGAATTCCTCGTCCCGCCGTCGTACCACCACGCATGAGCCAGCCATTACTGCTGAACCTGCGCAATCTGGCATGCGGCTATCAAGACCAACGTGTGGTGCAGAACCTCAACCTGCACCTTAACGCCGGCGATATCGGTTGCCTGCTCGGCTCTTCGGGCTGCGGCAAGACCACTACCCTGCGCGCGATTGCAGGCTTTGAGCCGGTGCATGAAGGCGAAATCAGCCTGGCGGGCGACGTCATCTCCCGTGCCGGGTTCACCCTTGCGCCGGAGAAACGTCGTATCGGCATGGTGTTCCAGGACTACGCGTTGTTTCCGCACCTGAGCGTGGCTGACAACATCGCCTTTGGCATTCGCAAACACCCGCAAAAAGAGCGCGTGGTCGCCGAGTTGCTGGAACTGGTCAACTTGAAGAACCTGGGCAAACGCTTTCCCCATGAGCTTTCCGGTGGTCAGCAACAACGTGTCGCTCTGGCCCGCGCCCTGGCGCCGGAGCCGCAACTGCTGTTGTTGGATGAACCCTTTTCCAACCTCGATGGTGAGCTGCGCCGCAAACTCAGCCATGAAGTGCGCGACATCCTCAAGGCACGCGGCACCAGCGCGATCCTGGTGACCCATGACCAGGAAGAGGCCTTCGCCGTCAGTGATCATGTCGGGGTCTTCAAGGAAGGCCGGCTAGAGCAGTGGGACACGCCCTACAACCTCTATCACGAACCGCAGACGCCTTACGTTGCCAGTTTCATCGGCCAGGGGTATTTCATCCGTGGCCGGCTGAACTCGCCGGAATCGGTCAGCACCGAACTGGGTGACCTGCGCGGCAACCGTGCCTACACCTTGCCGACCGGTGCTGCGGTAGACGTGCTGCTGCGCCCGGATGACATCGTTTACGCACCGGGCAGCGCGTTAAAAGCCCGGATCGTCGGCAAGACCTTCCTCGGCGCCTCAACGCTGTACCGGTTACAGCTGCCGACCGGCGCTCAGTTGGAGTCGATTTTCCCCAGCCATGCCGATCACCAAGTGGGCGCAGAGGTGGGGATTCGTGTGGCGGCTGAGCATTTGGTGGTGTTCCAGGCATCCGGCAGCACGGCGGCGCAGATTCCTGCTGTTGAGTCAGGGGTGCGCCGCCACAGCGTCGCCCACTGACGAAACCGGGTCAAACTGTGGGAGCTGGCTTGCCTGCGATGCAGACAACTCGGGTTATCTGTCACACCGCGTTGATGCTATCGCAGGCAAGCCAGCTCCCACATTTTGATCCTCATAGACTTCAAAGAATGATTATCAGGTCCGACCAATCGGTGCGAATTTGGCCTGGGTGTGTGCTGCCAGCACCGCCGCTGGCAATTCAACTTCCAATCCTCTTCTGCCCGCGCTGACAAAAATCGTTGCAAAGGGTTGCGCCGTTTCATCGATAAACGTGCGCAGCCGCTTCTTCTGACCCAACGGACTGATGCCGCCCAACAGATAACCCGTTGAGCGCTGCGCCGCTGCCGGGTCAGCCATTTCGACTTTCTTCACACCCGCAGCGTGAGCCAGGGCTTTCAAGTCCAGACTTCCGACGACCGGCACCACCGCCACCAACAATTCACCCTTCTCACTGCTCGCCAGCAGCGTCTTGAATACCTGGGCCGGGTCCAAGCTCAATTTCTCCGCGGCCTCCAGCCCATAGGATGCTGCCTTGGGATCATGTTCATAACTATGGATACGATGTTCGGCGCGAACTTTTTTCAACAGGTCCAATGCGGGGGTCATAGCGGCTCCGGGCGGGCAAACTGATGGCCAATTCTAGGCCAAGACCACGTGAAACGCTCTAGCACAGTCCTATTACCGCTAAAGTGACGCGCCTTGAGCATGATCATTCACCACACCAATAGTTCGGAAATGACCAATGGTTCACTTTCGACCTTTGACAGCGGTCATTCTTGTCTATATTTTTTCGTTTCCGAATACCGTAGGAATAATCCTTTGGTACTCCTGCAATAAGCCGCGACCCAGGATGGGGATCCTTGCGCGGTGAATATCGCGCAACTGCCCGTTGAGGCCGTGCGCAAGACAAGAACAACAATTGAGGTTTTCCATGACAACTGCTCTTCAACAGCCTTCACTTTCGAGCCAATGCATGGCCGAATTCCTGGGCACCGCGCTGCTGATCTTTTTCGGTACAGGATGCGTCGCCGCGCTCAAGGTCGCGGGTGCGAGCTTTGGCTTGTGGGAAATCAGTATCATCTGGGGGGTCGGCGTGAGCATGGCGATCTACCTGAGCGCCGGTATTTCCGGGGCTCACCTCAACCCGGCGGTCAGTATCGCCCTGTGCATCTTTGCCGATTTTGAAAAGCGCAAACTGCCCTTCTATATTCTTGCCCAGGTCGCCGGCGCCTTCTGCTCCGCCGCCTTGGTGTACACGCTCTACAGCAATCTGTTTTTCGATTACGAACAAACCCACCACATGGTTCGCGGCTCCCAAGCCAGCCTGGAATTGGCCTCGGTGTTCTCAACCTACCCTCATGCGCTGCTGAGCACGGCTCAGGCGTTCCTGGTGGAAATGGTCATCACCGCCATCCTGATGGGCGTGATCATGGCCCTTACCGATGACAACAACGGCCTGCCACGCGGCCCGCTGGCGCCCCTGCTGATCGGCTTGCTGATCGCGGTGATTGGTAGCGCCATGGGCCCGCTGACCGGCTTTGCGATGAACCCGGCACGGGATTTCGGACCCAAGCTGATGACCTTTTTCGCCGGTTGGGGTGAAATGGCCTTTACTGGCGGTCGCGATATTCCTTACTTCCTTGTACCGATTTTCGCCCCGATTGTCGGCGCATGCCTCGGTGCTGCGGCTTATCGCGGTCTGATCGCTCGCCACCTGCCGAGCGCCGCACCGGCTATTGCTGAAGAAACACCTGACACGGCTGTCAACGGCAAGACTCGTATTTCCTGAAAGCGCCAGCCTGGTCCCCTGCCCTTCACGGCCCAGGCTGATTTCTGACTTCCTTATTTCGTCCAAGGCAATTGACATGACCGACCTTCAGAATAAGAACTACATCATTGCCCTTGATCAGGGCACCACCAGTTCCCGGGCGATCATCTTCGATCGTGACGCCAACGTGGTGTGTACCGCCCAGCGTGAATTCGTCCAGCATTACCCGCAGGCTGGCTGGGTCGAACATGACCCAATGGAAATCTTCGCCACCCAGAGCGCGGTGATGGTCGAAGCGCTGGCCCAGGCCGGCCTGCACCATGACCAGGTTGCAGCCATCGGTATCACCAACCAGCGTGAAACCACAGTGGTCTGGGACAAGGTCACCGGGCGCCCAATCTATAACGCCATTGTCTGGCAATGCCGCCGCAGCACCGAGATCTGCCAGCAGCTCAAGCGCGATGGCCATGAGCAATACATCAGCGACACCACTGGCCTTGTGACCGACCCGTACTTCTCCGGCACCAAGCTCAAGTGGATCCTCGACAACGTCGAAGGCAGCCGCGAACGTGCACGCAACGGCGAACTGCTGTTCGGCACCGTCGACAGCTGGCTGATCTGGAAATTTACCGGCGGCAAGACCCACGTCACCGACTACACCAACGCCTCGCGCACCATGCTCTTCAACATCCACACTCTGGAGTGGGATGCGAAGATGCTGGAGATTCTCGACATTCCCCGGGAAATGCTCCCGGAAGTGAAGTCGTCGTCGGAAATTTATGGCCGCACCAAGAGCGGTATTGCTATCGGCGGCATTGCCGGTGACCAGCAAGCCGCCCTGTTCGGCCAGATGTGCGTGGAAGCGGGCCAGGCCAAGAATACCTACGGCACCGGCTGCTTCCTGCTGATGAACACCGGCGACAAGGCGGTGAAATCCAAGCACGGCATGCTCACCACCATTGCCTGCGGCCCGCGCGGCGAGGTGGCCTACGCCCTGGAAGGCGCGGTCTTCAACGGCGGCTCCACCGTGCAATGGCTGCGTGACGAGCTGAAGATCATCAACGATGCCCACGACACCGAATACTTTGCCGGCAAGGTCAAGGACAGCAACGGCGTGTACCTGGTACCCGCCTTCACCGGTCTCGGCGCGCCCTACTGGGACCCGTATGCCCGTGGCGCACTGTTCGGCCTGACCCGTGGCGTACGCGTAGACCACATTATTCGAGCAGCCCTGGAATCGATTGCCTACCAGACCCGTGACGTCCTCGACGCCATGCAACAGGACTCGGGCGAACGCCTCAAGGCCCTGCGCGTGGACGGAGGTGCGGTTGCCAACAACTTCCTGATGCAGTTCCAGGCCGACATACTCGGCACCCAGGTCGAACGCCCGCAAATGCGTGAAACCACGGCCCTCGGCGCGGCCTACCTGGCAGGCCTGGCGTGTGGCTTCTGGGGCAGCCTGGACGAGTTGCGCGGCAAGGCAGTGATCGAACGCGAGTTCGAGCCACAGCTGGATGAAGCGGCAAAAGAGAAACTCTACGCCGGCTGGCAAAAAGCCGTGAGCCGCACCCGTGACTGGGAGCCGCACGAAAGCGCTGAATAAGGTGTAACTGGCAGGGAGCGGATTCCTGCGTCATCATGGGCCACTTTTGTATGGCAGCCCAAAGGACGCCCCATGAATCTGCCTCCCCGCCAACAACAAATCCTCGAACTGGTCCGCGAACGCGGCTATGTCAGTATCGAGGAAATGGCGCAGCTATTCGTTGTCACCCCGCAAACCATCCGCCGCGATATCAACCAGTTGGCGGACGCCAACCTGTTGCGCCGCTACCACGGTGGCGCAGCCTATGACTCCAGCGTCGAGAACACCGCGTACGCCATGCGTGCCGACCAGATGCGCGACGAGAAGCAACGCATCGGCGAAGCCATTGCCGCACAGATTCCCGATCACGCCTCGCTGTTCATCAACATCGGCACCACCACCGAATCCATCGCCCGTGCGCTGCTCAATCACAGCCATCTGAAAATCATCACCAACAACCTCAACGTCGCCACCATGCTCAGTGCCAAGGACGACTTCGATGTGTTGCTCACCGGCGGCAATGTGCGCCGTGACGGTGGCGTGGTCGGCCAGGCCAGTGTCGACTTCATCAACCAGTTCAAGGTCGACTTTGCCCTGGTGGGCATCAGCGGGATCGACGAGGACGGTAGCCTGCTGGACTTCGATTACCAGGAAGTGCGGGTTTCCCAGGCAATCATCGCCAATGCGCGACAAGTGATTCTGGCGGCAGACTCCAGCAAATTCGGGCGCAATGCCATGATTCGCCTGGGGCCGATCAGCCTGGTGGACTGCCTGGTGACTGACCAACAGCCGGTGCCGGCGTTGGTGCAAGTGCTGAATGAGCACAAGGTGCGGCTGGAAGTGGTGTAGCGCCTGTTCAGGCGTCATCGCGGGCAAGCCCGGCTCCCACAGTTTGAAATGCGGTCAAATGTGGGAGCCGGGCTTGCCCGCGATGACGGCCTCACTAACACCAATGCAT
>NZ_WKCD01000258.1:0-7871 GCF_021606625.1 Pseudomonas sp. PA-4-8C | reverse complement strand
TGGTAAATATGACTGTGATGCGTGGGGTAATCGTAGGGTTAATAATTATTTGTGGGAAAAGTGCTGAATTGTATTTTTCAGAAAGCTGGATTTCATTTTTGTATGTCGGTTGAGTTAGCTTTAACTAGGTTGGGCCAGTCATGTAATCTGACTGGCCTTTTTATTTGTGAGTTGGTTTCACGTTGCCGGCGCACTCGATGATTATGTCTTTTGAGATTTTCCTCTATTTCAGCCGGTTGGGTGAGCTTCCAGCCGCCGCGACACGATACCTCAGGCGTGCAAAAAAAGGCCTGAAGGGGTGCAGGGCGTAGCGAGCTTGCTCGCGAAAAACTTCCGGGCCCTGCGGTCACCCAGGTTGCCCGCGTCATCGTTGACGATCTTCGCGAGCAAGCTCGCTCCTACAGTGGGTAAGGGTGCGGCACGATCATCAGATCAAGTGGCTGGGTGGGTGTCATCCAATGCCTTGTCTACGAGCAACTGCACACCTTCGAGCATGCGGCAGATGCCCAGCGCTACGTTGCGTTGGGTACCGTCGATTTCAAAGGCTAGATGAGTCGCGATGTCACTGATGGAGGCTAGATCCTGGGACGCGTTGATCAACAATGTTTCCGTGCCTAGCTCGGGGCGTACGGTGAAGAGCGTTTCTGGGGGATTTGGGGTGTCTTTGATCATGGTGAAACTCCGTCGACAAGTGGAGCCGCCAGCGTTCGCGGTCAAGCGAAGAGGGTGGCAGCTGTACGCGGGTTGACCGACCGGTTGTCAACGAACCCGGCATACCCGAAGGTATCCCGCGCACAACTGCCGCGACACAATACCTCAGGCACAAAAAAAACGCCTGAAGAGGTGCAGGGCGTAGCAGTTCGTTAACAAGGTCGGACGGTCAAATCCGGTCGCTGAATTGGCAGCGACGGTCCACAGGTTATTCAGCGAAATTCCGAGCGACAACCTGAAACAGTTGTGAGAAATATCCTGACGCCGCAAATCCTCTGTGGGAGCTGGCTTGCCTGCGATAGCGGTTTTTCAGTGCCGGATGTGCTGGCTGACACAGCGCCATCGCAGGCAAGCCAGCTCCCACATTTTGATCTTTATTGTTCGTGGGAACGATCAGGACAGTGGGTTAGTGGCGGGGCCTGTTGAGACGCGGCACGATCATGCCTACCTCACGCTGATAACGCCGATACCGCTCACCAAACAGCGCCACCAAATCCCGTTCTTCGAAACGGGCGCCGATGAAGAGATACACCGACATCCCCAGCGCAAACAGCAGATGCCCCACAGTCATATGCGGCGTTGCCCAAAAGGCGATCAGGAAGCCCAGGTACAGCGGATGACGCACGACTTTGTAGAGCAGCGGCGTCCTGAATGCCGGGCCCGATTGTGGGGCGTTGCGCCAGCGATCAATGGCCTGTTTCAGCCCGAACAACTCGAAGTGACTGATCAAGCAGGTTGCCAGCACCACGATGCCCCAGCCCAGCCAGAACAGGCCGGTTAGCAGTGCCTTGGCCCAGGCGGCGTCAACCTCCCAAACGGTGTGCCTAATGGGCCGCCATTGCCAGAACAGCAGCGCGAGCATCAGGCTGGAGAGCAGCACATAGGTGGAGCGCTCCACCGCTGCCGGGGCGAAGACTGCCAGCCAGCGCTTGAAGCGTTTACGCGCCATGGCGCTGTGCTGGACGCCAAACACAATAATCAGTGACGTATTGATCATGAGTGCCAGCGCCCAGTCGATGCGCGCGCCGGAGTCGATGTGTTTGGGTACGACCACAGCCCCCATGAAGCCCATCATGTAAAGCAAGGTGAATAAGAAAACCAGATAGCAGCAGGTGCTATAGACCAGGCCAGCCAAGCGTGCCGTGAAGTTGTTTGAAGAGGTCTGCCGTTTCATGGACGATTCCTTTCGCACATGGTGAATGGGTGAGCCAATCGATGACTGGCTCGCTCAGGCTAACGGCATTCACGCAATCGGTAACCTGTTGGAATTGACAGTTGCAAGAGCATTTGGCGATTTAACCGACGTTCAACCGATCCAACAAGCTATACCAGGCCACGCCCGCGCCAATGTAGAACCGCTGCAAGCCATGCAGGGGCAAACGCTGCAACGGCGTTATCGGGTAGGCGAACTCTGCCGTGCTGTCACACAGCCGCCCGGCCAATTGCTGGCCCAGGCTGGTACACAACGCGATCCCGCGCCCATTGCAACCCAACGCCAGGGTGAGCCCCGGCGCCGGTTCGTGGACATGGGGCATGAAGTCCCGCGTGATTGCGATGCGCCCGGCCCAGCGGTAGTCGAATTCCAATGGCCCCAGTTGCGGAAACAGCAGCGCCAGGGAGCGCTCCAGGTGGGCAAAGTCGGCCGGCCCGGTGGGGTCGTTGAACAGGCCGCGGCCGCCCATCAGCAGGCGCCCATACGCGTCTTTGCGAAAATACAGCAACAAGCGTTGCGCGGTCGACACGGTTTCCTGGCCTGGCAAAATGCTTTCGGCTGCGCGGCCACTCAATGGCTTGGTGGCGACGATAAAACTGTTGGCCGCAAGGACGCTCTGGGCCATGCCGGGCCATAAGTGATCGCTGTAGCCATTGGTGGCCAGCACCACTTGATCTGCCGTGACCTGCGCACCGCCGGCTGTCTGCAGTTGCCAAGCCGAACCCTGGCGCTGCAGGCCTGTCACCGCGCTGTGGCCATGCACCCGTGCGCCGGCCGCCAACGCCGCTGCCACCAACCCGCGGGCATACGCCAAGGGTTGAATGGCCCCGGCACGGCCATCCAGCCAGCCGCCGGCAAACGCCGAGCTGCCCATGCGTGACGCCACCGCCGTGGCATCCAGGCGCTGAACTGGTACGCCGCGTCGGGCCCATTGTTCGGCCCGAGCATGCAGCCCGGCCACCGCCTTTTCACTGTACGACACCTGCATCCAGCCCTTGCGCACCGGCGCGCAATCGATGCCATGGCGTTCGATCAGCTTGAACACCAGGTCCGCCGAGTTCGACACCGTGGCGATCAACGGCTCGGCGCGTTCCGGCCCGTACTTCTGTACCAGCTGCTGCGGGTCATATTTGAGCGTGGGGTTGACTTGCCCACCGTTGCGCCCCGAGGCACCCCAGCCTGGCTCATGGGCCTCCAGCACACACACGCGCACGCCACGCTCTGCCAAGTGCAGCGCCGTCGATAAACCGGTATATCCGGCTCCGACAATCGCCACGTCGACCTTCACCGACTCGTTCAATGCCGGTGTTGGCACCACTGACGGCGCAGTCGCCGACCACAACGATTTCATGACAGGCTCCGCGTGTTGCCTGTGGGGTGCAGCACGCGCCGCAGGAAATCCTGGGTACGCGCATGCTGCGGGTTGCCCAGCACCTGTTCAGCGGGGCCGCTTTCGACGATGTAGCCGCCGTGCAGGAAGCACACGCGGTCGGCCACTTCGCGGGCAAAGCCCATTTCGTGGGTGACCACGATCATGGTCATGCCTTCATCGGCCAGGGTGCGCATTACCGCCAGCACATCGCCGACCAGTTCCGGGTCGAGGGCCGAGGTGGGTTCATCGAACAGCATGGCGCCGGGTTTCATCGCCAGGGCGCGGGCGATGGCAACGCGTTGCTGCTGGCCGCCGGAAAGCTGTTCGGGGTAGGCGTCGGCCTTGGCGCTCAGGCCGACTTTTTCCAACAGCACCAGGGCTTCTTCGCGGACTTGGCGGGGCGATTCGCCTTTGACGTACACCGGGCCTTCCATTACGTTTTCCAGCACCGTGCGATGGGGGAACAGGTTGAAGCGCTGGAACACCATGCCCATGCGGCTGCGCAGAGCGTGTACGGTCTTGCTGCCACGTTGTACGGTTTCGCCGAACACGTTGATATGCCCGCCGTCGTAGGCTTCCAAGGCGTTGATGCAGCGCAGCAGGGTGGATTTTCCCGAGCCCGAGGGGCCGATCAGGCACACCACTTCGCCCTTGGCCACGTCGAGGTCGACGCCGTGCAGGACGTGGTGGTCACCGTAGTGTTTTTGCAGCTGGCGAATCTCGATCATGCTTTTTTCCTCCGGCCCAGGTACTGCTCCATGCGACGCAGGCCATACACCAGTGGCAGGCTCATCAACAGATAGAGCAGGGCGACCAGGGTGTAGACGGTCATGTTCTGGAAGGTCGATGAGGCGATCAGTTGGCCCTGGCGCGTCATCTCGGCGACGGTGATGGTCGACACCAGCGAGGAGTCCTTGAGCATCATCACCAGGGTGTTGCCGTAGGGCGGCAGGGCGATGCGAAACGCCTGGGGCAGGATCACCCGGCGCATCATCAGCCCCGTGCGCATCCCTAAGGCTTCGGCGGCTTCACGTTGCCCTTGTTCGACGGCGATGATGCCGGTGCGGAAGTTCTCCGCCTGGTACGCCGAGTAGGCGATGCCCATACCGATCACCCCGGCATAAAACGCCGTGAGATGGATACCCATGTCCGGCAGCACGAAGTAGATGTAGAACAGCTGCACGATAATCGGCAGCCCCCGGATGACGTTGATGATGGTGCTGGCGGTCCAGGACAGCGCGCGAATCGGCGACAGCTTGAGCAGCGCCAGCACCAGGCCGAGGGCGCTGCTGAGCAGGAACGACAGCACGGTGATCTGGATCGTCACCCAGGCGCCTTGCAGCAGGATCGGCAGGAAGTCCTGGGCGTTCTGCAGGAACTCAGCCAGGTTCATGGGCGCTCCTGGGCGTCCAGCCCCCATTTCTTGAGGATGCTGTCCAGCGTGCCGTCGGCCTTGATACTGGCGATGGCGGTGTTCAGGCGCTCAAGGGTTGCGGCATCGCCCTTGCGCACCACCAGGCACACTTCGCCGACGTTAGTGGGCTTGTAGTCAGGCGCCAGTTTCACGCCTTTGAACAGCTTTTGACGGATCTGGTAGGCCACCACCGGCTGGTCACCCACGGCGGCCTTGATGCGGCTCAGGGACAGGTCGCGAACCATCTCACCGATGGAGTCGTAGGTGCGGATCTCCTTGAAGATGCCCAGCTTGTTCAGTTGGTCGTAGAAGATTGTGCCGGCTTGCACGCCGACGACCTGGCCTTTGAGCGGCATAAGGTCAGGGTAGGCGGCATCGTCGTCGGCGCTGATGATCAGCCCTTCACCATAGGCGTAAACCGGGGCGCTGAAGTCGACCACTTGGGTACGCTCCGGGGTCTTGAGCATGCCGGCGGAAATAAAGTCCAGCTTGCCGGACGTCAGGGACGGGATCAGCGCGGCAAAGTTGGTCTGCTCGATCTGGCTGCTGAACCCGCCGGCCTTGCCGACGGCTTCGGCTACGTCGACCATCACGCCCTGGATGCTGTTGCTCTTGATATCCAGGAAGGTAAACGGCGAACCACTGGCGGTTGCACCGACTTTGTACGAGGACGCACTGCCTGCGTGCGCGACGCTGATGCAGAGCGTGGCGCACAGGCCGAAGGCAAGGCGGCGAAACAAGGGCGAAAGACTGTTCATCGGGTTACTCCAGACGGAAAACGGAAAGTCAGTACCGCAAGCGGCTGCCGATGAAATCGCAAGCTCTATGCCATTTCGAATCAGAAAAATCGTAAATGATGGTAGAAAGTTTTAAAAATGAACCTTTCGTATCGATATGCGATATTTAATGGTCATTAATCAGCTTTTAAGGTAGAAATATCACCACGCCTGAGCCACCTGCCCGCGAGTTCGCCATGTCCGAAGACCGCAACAGTTTGCACAACCAATCCCTGGAAAAAGGCCTGTCGGTGCTCAAGGCTTTTAGCGCACAACGCCGTAGCATGAGCCTTGCAGAGGTGGCAGAGGCCGCCGGCATGACCAAAAGCTCGGCCCAGCGCATGGTGTTCACCCTCGAAAGCCTGGGTTACCTTCGGAAACACTCGCGCACACGCCATTACCAACTCACCCCTCGGGTATTGGAGCTGGGCTTCAGTTACCTGGATGCGCATTCGTTGATCGAAGTGGCCAACCCGTTCTTGTCCGAGTTGACCCGATTGACCGGCGAGACGTCGTGCCTTACCGAGCCGGCGGGCTACGACATGACGTACATCGCGCGCTTTGTTAGCGCAGGGTTCGTGCCGGTGCATATGCCGATTGGCTCACGGGTGCCGATGTACTGCACGGCGTCGGGGAGGGCGTATTTGAGTGCGTTGCCGCAGGAGGAGGCGTTGGCGTTGATCGAGAACAGCCAGCGAGTGGCGCATACCAGCCGCACGCTGACCGACGTCGAGGCGATCATGGCCTCCTTGGAGCAGGTGAGGGCGCAGGGCTATGCGGTGAACACTCAGGAACTGTTCCTCGGCGACATGACCATCGGCGCGCCGGTGCTGGGCGGCAATGGCCGGCCCGTGGCCGCAGTGCATGTGGTGGCGCCGACCAGCCGCTGGTGCCAGGCGGATGCCGAACGGCAACTGGCGCCGGCGCTGTTGCAGTGCTCAAGGGCGTTGAGTAATTCGGCGCGGAATCTGGAATGAACCGAAGCTCCGTTTGCGCTGCAGATTCAGTGTGGGAGCTGGCTTGCCTGCGAAAGCGTCAGTTCAGTGACAGATTAATTGACTGACACGCCGCCATCGCGGGCAAGCCAGCTCCCACATTTTGATCCTCATTGTTCTTCGCGCTGTAGGTGAGCCCACACAAAAAATGCGCCCCTGGGGGCGCATTCTTTTTGCTCGGTCAGCTATCGCCTATCAGGCCGTCGCATCCCAGGCCCGATCACCGTTCTCGTCTTTGATCCGAGTCGGTAAGCCCATCACATCCAGCGCCTTGAGGAACGGCTCGGCCGGCAGTTCCTCGACGTTGGCCATGTGCTTGACATCCCACTCGCCACGCGCCACCAGCAGCGCAGCGGCTACCGGTGGTACGCCTGCGGTGTAGGAGATGCCCTGGCTGTCGGTCTCGGCATAGGCCTCTTCGTGATCAGCCACGTTGTAGATGAACATCTCACGCGGCTGGCCATTCTTGGTGCCTTTGACCAGGTCACCGATGCAGGTCTTGCCGGTGTAGCCAGGCGCAAGCGAAGACGGGTCGGGCAGCACGGCCTTGACCACTTTCAACGGCACCACTTCCAGGCCTTCGGCGGTCTTGACCGGCTGTTCGGAGAGCAGGCCGAGGTTTTTCAGCACGGTGAACACGTTGATGTAGTGTTCGCCGAAGCTCATCCAGAAACGCACGTTGGGCACGTCGAGGTTTTTCGACAGCGAGTGCACTTCATCGTGGCCGGTGAGGTAGAGGTTTTGCGAGCCGACTACCGGCAGGTCGTCGGTGCGTTTGACTTCGAACATGGTGTTGCTGGTCCACTGGCTGTTCTGCCAGCTCCACACCTGCCCGGTGAATTCGCGGAAGTTGATTTCCGGATCGAAATTGGTGGCGAAGTATTTGCCATGGGAGCCGGCATTGACGTCGAGAATGTCGATCGAATCAATGCGGTCGAAATGCTGTTGCTGCGCCAGCGCGGCATATGCGTTGACGACACCTGGGTCGAAGCCCACGCCAAGGATGGCGGTGATGTTCTTCTGTTTGCATTCTTGCAGGTGGTTCCACTCGTAGTTGCCGTACCACGGCGGGGTCTCGCAGACCTTGCCCGGCTCTTCGTGGATGGCGGTGTCCAGGTAAGCCACGCCCGTGTCGATGCAGGCACGCAGTACCGACATGTTGAGGAAGGCGGAGCCGACGTTGATGACGATCTGCGATTCGGTCTCGCGGATCAGGGCCTTGGTCGCTTCCACGTCCAGGGCGTTCAGCGTGAAGGCTTGGATATCGGCGGGAACCTTGAGGCTACCTTTGGCCTTGACGCTGTCGATGATGGCCTGGCATTTGGAGATGTTGCGCGACGCGATAGCAATACGACCGAGTTCGTCGTTGTGCTGCGCGCACTTGTGGGCC
>NZ_WKCD01000257.1:0-7885 GCF_021606625.1 Pseudomonas sp. PA-4-8C | reverse complement strand
CCTGCGGGCCGATGGTGCCGCTGCTGCTGTAGGCCATGTCGATGCCGCTGAGCGGAATGCCAATATTGTCGACGATGGTGTCCAGTTCTTCGGCCGGGATGACCTCGCGAATCCGCGCTTCGATGCGGTCGAACGCCGCGGCGCTTTCCTCGATGCGCGTGCCCAGGGGCAAGCGCACATGCAGGGCCAAGGCACCCGCATCGGTGGCCGGAAAAAAGTCCTGGCCCAGGCTCGGCAACAGCAGGAACGACGCGAGTACGCAGGCCAGGAACCCGACAATGAAGCGCTTACGTGCGCCCAGTGCCAGCGTCAGCAGGCCATGGTAGGTGTCGCGGACATTGGAAAAGTGCCGCTCGAATCCCTGTTGAAAATTCAGCACCGATTGCAGCAATGCATTACGTGGTTTCAGGTGCTGTTCGCCCTCGTGGTGGTTGATGAATGCATCTTCCGGATGATGCCCAGCGCCTGACTCCGGCCGATGTGGTTTGAGCAAAAACATCGCCAGCGTCGGCACCAGGGTGCGCGAGAGAATGAACGAACTGGCCATGGCGAAGATCACCGCCAATGCCATCGGCCGGAACAGGTAACCGGCAATGCCTTGCAGCAAAAACATCGGCACGAACACGATGCAGATGCACAGCAGTGAGACGAACGCCGGGCCGACGATTTGCGCGGCGCCGTCGAGAATCGCGGTCTTCACCGTCTTACCTTGCTCCAGGTGCCAGTTGATGTTTTCGATGGTCACCGTGGCGTCATCCACAAGGATGCCCACGGCCAACGCCAGCCCGCCCAGCGTCATGACGTTGAGGGTTTGCCCGCTGACGGCCAACAGCGCGATGGCCGAAAGCACCGCCAGGGGAATCGAGGCGGCGATGATCAAGGTCGAGCGCCAACTGCCAAGAAACAACAGGATCATTGCACTGGTAAGCAGGGCGGCAATGATGCCTTCCTGGGCCACGCTGCCCACCGACTGTTTGACGAACACTGAGGCATCGCCCAGCAGCGAGGTTTTCAATGACGGCGGCAGGGTTTCGTTGATGCGCGGCAGCATCTGGCGGATACCGTCGATGATCGACAGCGTGGAAATGCTGCCGTTTTTCAGCGCCGGCATGAGCACGGCGCGATGGCCGTCGACCCGCACGATGTTGGTTTGCGGCGGTGAACCGTCGCGCACGTGGGCCACTTGGCCGATGGTGATCAGCGCCCCGTCGACGGTCTTGATCGGCAAGTCGTTGAGCTCATCAATGGCCTTGGGGCTGTTGTTGAGCAGGATCGTGTATTCGTTGGGCCCCAGCTTGGCGGTGCCCACCGGAATGATCTGGTTCTGCAGCGCCAGGGCATTGCCCACATCCTGGGCCGACAAGCCTTTGGCGGCGAGGGCTTGGGGGTCGAGGTCGAGCGTAATCTGCCGCTGCTTGCCGCCCATCGGCGTGGGCATGGCCAGGCCGGGCAGGGCGCTCAAGGGCAGGCGGATATTGTTCTGCACCAGGTCACGAATTTTGGCTTCCGAAAGGCTGGGGCTGGAGAACGCCATTTGCAGGATCGGCACCGTGGAGGCGCTGTAGTTGAGGATCAGCGGCGGGGTGATGCCCGGTGGCATTTGCTTGAGCACGGTTTGTGACACCGCCGTGACCTGGGCATTGGCGGTACGGATGTCCACGCCAGGCTGGAAGAAGATCTTGACGATGCCCATGCCGGGCAACGATTGCGACTCGATGTGTTCGATGTCGTTGACGGTGGTGCTCAGGGAGCGTTCGTAGGTGTAGATCACCCGGCCGGCCATGGCGTCCGGGGACAGGCCGTTGTACTGCCAGACCACGGCGACCACGGGAATGCCGATATCGGGAAAAACATCCGTGGGCGTGCGCAGGGCCGCCATCGGCCCGATGATGCAGATGAATATAGCCAGCACGATGAAGGTGTACGGCTTGTGCAGTGCGGTCTTTACCAGCCCGAGCATGCGTGAGTCTCCGAGAAGAGCAGGATTGCAAACCCCGGCAGTCTTGCCCGACCCACCTAACACGCACCTTTCAGCCAGGTGAAGGAAGTTTTAGTTAACGGCTGAAGATCCTTTCATAGGGATTCATTTGTTCCAGGAGAGGCGGCTGATCAAGCTTGTCAGTCATCGGATACGACCTTTTCATTCATGCCCTTTGGAGCCCTGTCATGTCACTTAAACCATTGTTGTTAGTTCCCGTCCTTGGCTTTGTCTGCTTTCTATCGGCATGCGCCGGCCCGATCCCCAAGGCGGACCCCAGCCAAGCCTGGATCGGCTTGCAGGAAGAAGCGCCGAATGACCTGATGGCCGAGCGTGTCGATGGTAAACGTGTGGACGATGGGCGCTATTTTGAAGTGACCCCGGGGGACCATCGCCTGGACGTGACCTTATTTGAAGACGAGCCGGGTGACGACAACCAGCAGGACTGCCAGGGCCGCATCGAGTACAAGCATTTCAAGGCGGGTGAGCACTACACCCTGGTGGAGTCGAGCCTGGGCACCACGGTGCGCGCGTCCCTTGAGGACGGCCACGGCAAGGAAATTGCCGCGACCCAGGACTTCAATTGCATGCCTGGCTAGGCGTGATGCGCCGTCGGCTTGCGTGGCTCGGCGGGTTCAGCAGGTTTGACGTGGGGGTGATGATGCCGGCGCGTCACGCGCATGACCCCCCACAGCATGGCGGCGGCGACGGCCAGCCAACCACAGATCAACAGGAAAATCGTTGTCGCAAGGCTCATTCGGGCCTCCTTTCGCCCACTTGGGGCACACACAGTCTTCTCAATGGACAGTCTAGTCAGCTGACGGTTGCCTGCTATTGACCAATGGTCGAGTCCGTCCAACTTGTTTGCTCTATCGTCACCGCTTTATTGCACGCGTCGGCTATAGATATCTTGCGCCGCCCCCTGTAGGAGCGAGCTTGCTCGCGAAAAACGTCAACGATGACGCAGGCTTCCTGAATAAACGCGGCGCCTGTAAGTTTTTCGCGAGCAAGCTCGCTCCTACGGGATAGAGAAAGCGCGATTGGGCTATGATCGGGGCCTTTACTGGCAGTTGATCAAGAGAGTGAAAAAATTGCGCTTACGGTCGAACCTTAAA
Source organism: Pseudomonas sp. PA-4-8C (assembly GCF_021606625.1). Lineage (NCBI taxonomy): Bacteria > Pseudomonadati > Pseudomonadota > Gammaproteobacteria > Pseudomonadales > Pseudomonadaceae > Pseudomonas > Pseudomonas sp. PA-4-8C. Next base: position 4,792 of record NZ_WKCD01000257.1, on the reverse strand, counting down.
ACTTCCTTGCTACTGGCCGTTGCCCTCGGGTTGGCGGCCTGTTCCAGCAACACACCGTCGAAACTGCCAGGCTTGCCGGAGCGCGTTGAACTCAATGGCGTGCCGACCTTTCGCAGCGAGGCGTATCAGAGCGGTCCTACGGCACTTGCCAGCATGCTGTCGCAACAAGGCATTGTCATGACACCGGGTTTGCTTGATAAGCCGCTGCGCCTGCCCGGCGCCGAGGCGGGCCTTGAGCGCAACATGCAGGTGCTGGCGCGTGAGTACGGGCTGATGGTGTACCCATTGGAGGCCAAGCTGACCGCCGTGCTGGCGCAGGTGGCGGCGGGTTACCCGGTGATGGCGCGGATCAACGCCAGCTATTGGTCCGGGGCGCGTTATGTCGTGGTGGTGGGGTTCAACCAGCAGAAGAGTACGGTGCTGTTGCGCTCAGGCAATGAGCGCCGCTTGAGCATGAGCTTCAGCGACTTTGAGTCGGCGTGGAAGGGCGCGGGCCATTGGGCCATCCTGACCCAGCGCCCGAGCCAGTTGCCGGCCAATGTGGACGCGCAGCGCTGGCGCGATGCGGCCAATGCCACGGCCCAGGCGGGGCAGGAGCAAGCGGCGGCCCAAGCGCTCAAGGTGTTGGCAGAGAAGAAGTGAAACTCAAATGTGGGAGCGGGCTTGCTCGCGAAGGCGCAGTGTCAGTCGCTGAATGCTTAGGCTGACCCACCGCATTCGCGAGCAAGCCCGCTCCCACACTAAAATCGCTGTTTATCGACGTACTTCCGTAGCGGTCGCTCGATTCTTGAGGTTTTTATCGGCCTTGTAACGCAGCGCCACATCCGGCACTGCGCCGCCTTTGCCGGTCTCGACCCAGCTACGAATACGGCTGGCATCGGCAAAATGGGTGAACTTGCCAAAGGCATCCAGGATCACCAGCGACACCGGGCGATTGCCCATGCTCGTCACCAGCACCAGGCAGTGGCCGGCCTGGTTGGTGAAGCCGGTCTTGGTCAGCTTGATATCCCAGTTGGCGCGGTTGATCAGGTGGTCGGTGTTGGAGAAGCCCAAGGTGTAGTTGGGCTTGCGGAACGACACGGTCTTTTCCTTGGTGGTGCTCAGCTGGCTCAGCATCGGGAATTTACGCGCATAGGCCAGCAGCTTGCTCAGGTCGCGGGCGGTCGACACGTTATGGATCGACAGGCCGGTGGGCTCCACGTAGTGGGTGCTGGTCATGCCCAAGGACTTGGCCTTGGCGTTCATCGCCGCGATAAAGGCTGCGTAACCGCCAGGATAATGGTGGGCCAGGCTCGCAGCGGCGCGGTTTTCCGAAGACATCAGCGCGATCAGCAGCATTTCCTTGCGCGGCATCTGGCTGCCGATCTTCACCCGGGAGAACACGCCTTTCATCTCGGGCGTGTCGGTGATGTTGATGTCGATGTACTCGTCCATATTCTGCTTGGCTTCGAGGACGATCAGGCCGGTCATCAGCTTGCTCACCGAGGCGATAGGTACCACCACGTCGGGGTTGCTGGAATAAATGACTTTATTGGTCTGCAAATCGACCAGCATGGCGCTACCGGAGGCGATCTGCAGCTTGGAGGCGTCACGCGGGGCCAGGGTGGATTCGGCGGCGTGGGCGAAGGTGCCTGCCAAAGCAAAAAACAGGCTGACAATAGAAAGACGAATTTTCACGCGGATGAACTCGCTAAAAAGTAAGGAAATGCCGTTGTGAAACGGATTTTTTGACAAATGGCGTTACATTTTAGGAGTATGGATCAGAAAGCGATAGAGAGCCTTTAAATAAAGGCTGTAAGCCGATGATTGGTTAGGCTGTGCCGATTTTAAACCTATGGCTTTGTTATTTTTTCTCGCGTGTCCTCATCGATAAGCTGTCGAAGATGCTCAAACAGGGGATCGGCATCGGTGTACTTCTTGCCGTAAGCTAGATTGAACTCGTAATTGAAGCCCGGTGGGTTCTTGCCCTGATTGTGCTGGAGCAGCGTTTCCAGCTTGTCCAGCGCCTTGACGGCTCTTGCCTCCGCAGACTGTGCGTGCTCATAGTCATCCCAGAGCGCCAATATCTCAGCTTTCAGCGGCTCATCCAGCGCAGAGGTCAGAAGCACAAGATCGTCTCTCTCTTGCTCGCCCTTGTTGGGAAACGCCGCCTGGCTGACTGCTGGGATGTCTCCGTTGATGGCCTCCCCCAGATCGTGAATGACGCACATCTTGAGGATCTTCAGCATGTCGGGCTCGGCCAGTTGATCTTCGAAAACAATGGCCATCAGGCAAAGACGCCAACTGTGTTCCGCCGTGCTTTCGGTGCGCCCGGAAGAGGTGTGTGCACTTCTGAGTACATCCTTGAGTTTTTCCGTTTCGCGGAGGAATTCTAGGCGTCCTTTGATTTTGTCGATGTTCATGACGTTCTCTGTCTCCAGTGGCGAAGGCTATGCTAGTGGAGTCAGATTAAGCCCGGGTAGTCTGAACGTCCACGCATACAATATGCACAGCGCAGGGCAGTCAAAGCGTCTCCACCAAACGCGCCGATGTACCGTCTGAAAGAGGAATACGCGTCCACCGACAGGCGCTCTGGCTGATAGGCACAACAAGCGAGTCATTGTGGCCGGTAACGAACTCGATCGCCGGTGGCGCACTGACTTCCCTCCACCCGGTTTCATCCAGGGAGAGCTCCTTGCTGATGATCTCCGGTGTCGCAAAGCGCCATAGCGAACGCCCCAGCAATTCGCTCACGGGGCTTGCGAACTGGGCTGCGCGGGCAGGGGAGCAAGCCAGCAGACGGTGGGTCAGGTCGCACATGAGATGAACGGGCCGTGAGCTTTCCCTGACCAGGCGAGCCAAGGCTTGATCGGCGGCCGCATCAAGGCGGGCGGCGAGCAATTGCTCAAGCTGTTGGTGCGCGCAGGGGTCGATTGCCTGTACGCCGCTTTCCCAGCGCGAAATAGTGGATTGGGTAACGTTGAACAACTGCGCAGCGTGGGCTTGTTTGACTCGGTGCAACAAGCGCCACCGCCTGAGCGCGATGCCAGGCAAGGCTGGCTTTGGGAAGATGCCAGGCATTTCGAATTCCGGAAGGGTGACGGCCTTTGGCTAGTTTGTTTAATGCGTTAACAGCCTGCAACAAGGGTTTTTCACGGGCAATAAAAAGCCCTGCGATAAAGCAGGGCTTTTTCAACATGCCTGGTTATCAGCCGTGCAGAGTTTCTGCGGCATACAGCGTATTTTCCAACAGGCACGCCCGGGTCATCGGCCCGACACCGCCTGGCACCGGCGTGATCCAGCCAGCGCGGGGCAGGGCGGTTTCATACACCACGTCACCCACCAACTTGCCGTCTTCCTGGCGGTTGATGCCCACGTCGATGACGATGGCGCCTTCCTTGATCCACTCACCCTTGACCAGGCCCGGCTTGCCGGCGGCGACTACCACCAGGTCAGCGCGGCCGACGTGGCCGGCCAGGTCCTTGGTGAAGCGGTGGGTGACGGTCACGGTGCAGCCGGCCAGCAGCAGTTCCATAGCCATCGGGCGACCGACGATGTTCGATGCGCCCACCACGACGGCGTCGAGGCCGTACAGGTCGACACCAGTGCTTTCCAACAGCGTCATGATGCCTTTGGGGGTGCATGGGCGCAGCAGGGGAATGCGTTGGGCCAGGCGGCCGACGTTATAAGGGTGGAAACCGTCGACGTCTTTGTCCGGGCGGATGCGCTCCAGCAGTTTGGAGGCGTCCAGGTGCTCAGGCAGTGGCAGTTGCAGCAGGATGCCATCCATGTCCGGGTCATCGTTGAGGCTGTCAATCAGGTCGGTCAGGGCCTGTTGAGTGGTGTCCGAAGGCAAGTCGTAGGCCTTGGAGATAAAGCCGACCTCTTCACAGTCTTTACGCTTGTGCGAGACATAAACCTGAGAGGCAGGATCGCTGCCGACCAGGATCACCGCGAGGCCAGGCGTGCGCAGGCCTTGCTGGCTGCGCTCGGTGACTCGTTTGGCGATCTGCTGGCGCAGGCTGGCGGCGATTGATTTGCCGTCGATAAGTTGTGCAGTCATTACGCGTGATTAACCATCGAGAGGGGGAAGAAAAGTGCGCGCATTCTCGCATGCCAAGGCGCGAGGGCAAAGGCGCTTGGTCTGCAAATTGCCCTAACCCCTTAAATAAAATCAGTTTTTTTCAAAAAAGATTTGACGGGTTTCCGGGGCATCTATACTATTCGTCGCACTTGTCGGGCACAGCCTAGCACTGGTTAAGAAGGTCGAGCAGAATAGTTGTACTGCAAGGCTGGAAGCACTTAGTTTGTAATCCTCCAAGAGTACAGATTAATAAGGCGCCCGTAGCTCAGCTGGATAGAGCATCCGCCTTCTAAGCGGATGGTCGCAGGTTCGAGTCCTGCCGGGTGCGCCATTAGGCAGCTTTGGCACAAGTAGCGCTATATGGTGGGCGTAGCTCAGTTGGTAGAGCACGGGATTGTGACTCCCGTTGTCGAGGGTTCGATCCCCTTCGTCCACCCCATATTCTGAAAGGCGCCAGATTTAACAGTCTGGCGCCTTTGCTTTAAGAGTTTCAAGCGCGGATGTGGTGGAATTGGTAGACACACTGGATTTAGGTTCCAGCGCCGCGAGGCGTAAGAGTTCGAGTCTCTTCATCCGCACCAATTAAAGCTTTTGCCGGTCGTCAGGCGGGCAGGGCTCAACAAAGAAGTGGTTTGGTTTCTTTGTTAACGCAATATGGTGGGCGTAGCTCAGTTGGTAGAGCACGGGATTGTGACTCCCGTTGTCGAGGGTTCGATCCCCTTCGTCCAC
>NZ_WKCD01000256.1:0-7891 GCF_021606625.1 Pseudomonas sp. PA-4-8C | reverse complement strand
CGCCTGGATGCAGCCGGCGTACAGGCGCGCGTGCACGCCAGCAAGCTCAAGTTGGGCAGCGCGGAAGATGTGGATTTTTTGCACACACTCAACGAGGTGCGCATTGTGAGGCAGGGCGCACGCGTGCCGATCAAAGGCAAGTCACGGGACTTCTTACAGGTGTACGCCGTCGTGGACACGCACACCGGGCAGGCGCTGTGTTACGCGCATTTTCACTACGACAGCCGCGTAGGGCCGGACGACCACTACAAAGACAATGCCGCCCACCTCAAGAGCCCCGAGCAGGAACGAATGGGGCGCCAGGCCCAGGCCGAGGTGGAGGCGCAGGCGTTCGCGCGCATCCGCACCGGCCAGACCGGGCGCGTGCGACAAACCCTGGAAATCGAACGTGCAAGCATTTCCCGACGCCTGGCCCGGCGCCTGTTTTTCAGCGTGGACTGAGGCGCGCTGGATAAGCCTGGGTTTTGAAAGTTATGTAATACTCTGCGCCGTTTTGCCCTGGCAGGGCCGGTCTAGACAGCGGGAGCCCGATCCGTCGAAGCCGATTTTTCCGGGGCTTATCGCCAAATTTTGCTGTTTATTGAGTGAAAAGCCCTATCGGTAGCTTTTTATACTGCACGCCCCGCTGTCCTGGCCGAGCATTCGCGCCAGGCGGGTTTGCCCACGAGGCAGGCCCGGTCCGGCCGGTGTATGAGCCCACCGGCTGATACGCCTGAGACTCGGTGGCTAAATCCAATAACAAAATGAGGTTGTATCCCTATGCCTGTTGGCAAACCACTGCCCCCTGGCGAGACCGCTCAAGGCGGCCCGCTCAAACGTGAACTGGGCGAGCGCCACATTCGCTTGATGGCCCTGGGCGCCTGTATCGGTGTAGGCCTGTTTCTGGGCTCGGCCAAGGCCATCGAAATGGCCGGCCCGGCCATCATGCTCTCGTACATCATTGGCGGCCTGGCGATCCTGGTGATCATGAGAGCCCTCGGTGAAATGGCGGTGCACAACCCCGTAGCCGGTTCGTTCAGTCGTTATGCCCAGGACTACCTGGGCCCCTTGGCTGGCTTTCTCACCGGCTGGAACTACTGGTTCCTGTGGCTGGTGACCTGCGTCGCGGAAATCACTGCCGTGGCGGTGTACATGGGCGTGTGGTTCCCCGACACGCCGCGCTGGATCTGGGCCCTGGCGGCGCTGATCAGCATGGGCACCATCAACCTCATCGCAGTCAAGGCGTTCGGTGAGTTCGAGTTCTGGTTCGCGTTGATCAAGATCGTCACCATCATTGCGATGGTGATCGGCGGCGTAGGCATCATCGCCTTCGGCTTCGGCAATGACGGCGTGGCACTGGGCATTTCCAACCTCTGGACCCACGGCGGCTTCATGCCCAACGGCGTGCAGGGCGTGTTGATGTCGTTGCAGATGGTGATGTTCGCCTACCTGGGCGTGGAGATGATCGGCCTCACCGCCGGTGAAGCGCGCAACCCGCAGAAGACCATTCCCAGTGCCATCGGCTCGGTGTTCTGGCGCATCCTGCTGTTCTATGTGGGCGCGTTGTTCGTGATCCTGTCGATCTACCCATGGAATGAAATCGGCACCCAGGGTAGCCCGTTCGTGATGACCTTCGAGCGCCTGGGCATCAAGACCGCTGCGGGCATTATCAACTTCGTGGTGATCACCGCCGCGTTGTCGTCCTGCAACGGCGGCATCTTCAGCACCGGGCGCATGCTCTACAGCCTGGCGCAGAACGGCCAGGCGCCTGCGACGTTCGGCACCACCTCCAGTAACGGCGTGCCACGCAAAGCGTTGCTGTTGTCGATCTTTGCCTTGTTGCTGGGCGTACTGCTCAACTACCTGGTGCCGGACCAGGTGTTCGTGTGGGTGACCTCCATCGCCACCTTCGGCGCGATCTGGACCTGGCTGATGATCCTGCTGGCTCAGCTCAAATTCCGCAAAGGCCTGAGCCTGGCCGAGCAAGCGGGCCTCAAGTACCGCATGTGGCTGTACCCAGTCAGCTCCTACCTGGCGCTGGCGTTCCTGGTGCTGGTGGTGGGCCTGATGGCGTACTTCCCCGAGACCCGTGTGGCGCTGTATGTAGGGCCTGCGTTTCTGGTGTTGTTGACCGTGTTGTACTACGCGTTCAAGTTGCAGCCCGCCGTCGCCAACAGCGGCGCGAGCCGCTCCGTCTAAATGTGGGAGCGGGCTTGCCTGTCATAGCGGCAGTTCAGGCATAGATTCAGTGGCTGACACACCGCCTTCGCGGGCAAGCCCGCTCCTACAGGTGATCGGTGCCAGGCGTTGATCCTGTGGGCCATACATAACCAGTGTGGGAGCTGGCTTGCCTGCGAATGTGGTGGTTCAGTTAAAGATTCAGTGACTGACACACCGCTATCGCGGGCAAGCCCGCTCCTACAGGAAGACAGGCGGTTTCGGCCTTCAGGAGGTTGTTTTTGCGGCCTGCACAGCCAGGGTCAGTTGGCGTACCAGCCGCGCCAACTCGTCTTTTTCTTCATCGATGATGGCCTGGCGACGCTCCAGATAAAGGTCCGAGCGTCGGTCCGACTCTTCCCGATTCAACCTCTCGATCTTATGGCGCGTCGTGGCGCTGATCGTTGCAAAGGGCTCGGGTAAATGGCGGGCCATGAACTCGATCCAGAACGGCTCGGTCATCAGCGCGTTGATTGCCGCATCGCTGGCCTTTAGCCGTTGCAGCTTCTGGCGTGCGCGGCGTATGTCCTGTGGCTTCACCCATCGCTCTGCTGAGTACAGCATCTCCTCAGGCCCGATCGGCAAGTTGAATTCCTCGGCCAGGGCGATGCGCAGGTGTAGTTTGACTTCCACATCGTCCGGTTCTTTTCCGGCGGCACGCAGCGCCAATATGTGCTCGTCGGCGAATTGATCCAGCTCACGCAAGAAAAACACGCGGTTGGCCAAATCCATCAAATCACGACTGGCTTGCAGCGTGGCGGGCTGCACCTTGGCGATGTGGCGCAGGTGGGTGATTTCCATGTCGATGAACGTCAGCAACGCACCGTCGCCGCAGGTGCCGGCCAAATAGGTGTTAAGGAAGACTTCGTTACGCAACTGCGTGGAGTTGCCCATCGCCTCCAGCAGCTTCCAGACCCTTTCAGTCAAGGCGGGGCGTGCCGATGTATTGCTGTAGGCATACGCCTGGGTCAAATCCCGCAGTACCCGGAACGCATCATCCGGGCTGGGCTCTTCGATAGACAGCAATTGGTCCCACAGGGTGCGGCGCTGCACATGTTGCTCAACCGGTACGCCACTCAGCCAATTGGCAAAGTCTGCTTCGCGGGGCGGTTGGTGGGTGATGCCTGGCAGAGGGCCACCCAGGGCGGCGGTACGGTTGGCGTGCGCTCCGATGCGGGCGAGGGTCTCGGCATCCAGTGGGTTGTCATGCAACTGGATATCCAGGTTCACCTGAACTCTGCGTCCGGGCTGGAACAGCGTGTTCGGCAAGGTCGTCAGGCGGTTTTCCTGGAGTAACAGGCGGTTCAGGACGGGCCTGTCGTCGGCTCCCAAGGGCCACTGGTCGATCTGGGTATTGCGCAGGTTAAGGATGCGCAACTGGTCCATGGCGCTGACATCCGGTGCCAGGCCCAGAGGGTTGTCGTTCAGGTTCAATTCGCGCAGCGAGGTCATTTGCGCCAGGCGTTGGCGTGCGTCTGCGTCCAGGGTGATGTGGTTGCCGCCCAGGTTGAGTACTTCCAGATGGCGCATCTCGGTTATTTGCGTTGGTAACTCGCTGAGCAGGCAGTCGATGTTCAGTTGACGCAGGTTGGCAAAGCGGCTGAGGAAGGCATTGCCGGTCGCCGGGAATGTATTGCCCGAGATGTGCAGGTCTTCGATGTGTTCAAAGCCTCGAGTGCCGAGGATGAAATCAGCATCGGGCAGATTGTTGTCTTCCAATTGCAGATGTAAGAAATGGCGTTCGAAGAAATCATAGCTGCGCGATCTAGGGGTTTCATGGCGCCAGGCTTGGCGGATATGCTGGGCCAGGTAGCGCCGCCGCCCCAGGTTCAACCCCATAGGATCGGTGGCCGGGTCGTCGATGGGCTGCAGGGTTTCGGCCCAGCGCGTCAGGCCGTGGTCCAGGGTGGCGTATTCGGCTTCGCGGCGCTCCAGTTCCAGCAGGGTGGCGGGGGCCGACAAGTCCAGTGATTCGATCAATAGCTCGGCCTGTTCCACGCTGAAGCTGGGATAGAGTTTTTGTACCTTACGCACCAGGTCCGCAGTCCTCGGGCCACGGAACGGCCAGAGGTTTTGCAGTGAAAGTGGATAGGCCACGAATGAGCTGTCCACCTTCATCGGCGGTTGCAACCATGGCGGTATCGCGGGCAGGTCGAGCAACCGCTTGATCGCCACGCGTTGGTTCAGCGCCAGGTCTGCAACGCGTGATTGCAGTGTGGCCAGGTCGAACCGATCGGCCATGCCCAACGCTGTACATTCGCTGGGTGACAGCAGCAGGACAATGGCGCTCAGCAGGTCGCAAGTGCTGTCGGCTGGATCGTTGAGTGTGCGGCCTTGCGGGTCGAGGGCACGATAACGGCCACCCACCCGGATGAGGGCGCGGCGGTCGGTGCCGGTGAGGTGCCCGCCACTTTCCAGCAGGCGCCCGGTGTCGGTGTCCTCGTGGATGTCCAGGCGCAACTGTGCAGGCCAGCCGTTGAGTGACTTGAGCATATGCAAGGTGATGGTGTCGCTGTCGGGGTTCATCAGAGTGGTCAGGTACAGGCCCTCGTAGGCGCGGTTCAAGCGCAGGTCGTGGGCGGTCAGGCGCGCCTGTTCAGCCAGGCGCAGGCCGACCTGGTTTTTGTCCTGCAGTTGGCGTTGCTCCTTGATCGTGGCCTGGCCGAGGATGGCTCGGACGGCGCTCACAGGCAGTTGCGGATGATGCTGTTTCAGGCGCGTTTCCAGCAGCGTGCCAGGCTGCTCGCTTTGCGCGTAGAACTGCTCGAACAGTTGGGCTCTTTCGCGATAGGCGTATTCGGCGATGCGTTTGGCCAGCTTGAACTGGCGCTCTTCGACGGTGGCGGGTAGCTCCCCCAACAGTGCTTGAACCAAGGTGTCGTTGAGCGCCGCATCGTAAATCGGCGTGGTGCCACGCGCATTGCCTTGGGATACACGAATGATTTGCACGGGGGCCTTGACCTTGGCGGGGTACTGGACCAGCACCTGATTGCGTTTATCCACCACTTGCAACGCATGGCTGTCGGGCCAGCCAGGCAGTAAACTCAACAGCATCAACTGCAGGGTAGGCCGGGCGTTATGGCGGGCCGATGCGGTGGTCATCGCCTGGATGAAATGCAAAATCTGCCGCTCGATGCCTACGCGCTTGGTGGTGTCCTCCAGCAGCGGCGGAGGCGGCAGGCCAGCACTGTGCACCTCGCGCAGGGCTCGGGCCGGCGTGTCGGTAATGGCGAGGATGCGCGCCGAGGTGGGCTGGTCGACATGGGCGTTTTCAGGCCCGAGACGATAGAGCAAACGGTGATCATCCCAGCTCATCGGGTCTTCGCTCGCCAAGCGCCAGGCGCCGTGCCGGTTATGTTCGAGCAGCGGGGTATCGACCCCCACTTTCTGTGGGTGCTTGAGTCGCCATTTGAGCCGTTGTTCGTCAAACGTGATCGGATACAACGAGCCGTAGAGGCTGATCAGTTGTTGATCCTGCCACGCATAGATGCCCTCGGCATTGGCCTGGAGTTCAGCCGGCAACACCAGAGATTGTTCGTATTGACCCAGAGAGCCGTTGAGCAGGCTGACATAGCCTTCGGGGCTGCGTTGCGCGCTCATCAGGTCCCCCAGGGTTTTACGCAAGCCCTTGGCGTCGGTGTCGGCATTCATGCCCAGGCGGGTGCGTTCATGGGGTTGCAACACCGAACCGATTGCCAGGTAGAAACTGTCGATGGCCGGCGACACCGCAATGGAGCCAGCATTGCGCATGTCGTACGCCTCGTAGCGGCCCTCGCCGTAATGCAGCAGCTCCACGGTGGTGTCGTCCGGGCTGCTGGAGACATAGCGATTGGGCGGCGTGCCATTGACCATTTCGGTCACTACGAAGTGGCGGTTGAACCACTTGCGCAGCAGGCTTGAGGCGAACTCCCTGGCCCATTGATCGTTGTCCGGGTTGAACGGGCGTGGGTGGTACAGGCCGTCGATGGCGGCGTCGATGCGCAAGGCGGTGCGGTGTTGTTCCAGCAGTTGCCGGGTCGCGGTGGGCAGGCTGGCGTCGTGCAGGAAACGTGTTTGTTGCGATGGGGTGAGCGGTTGGTGTTCCAGCAGTTGCGCAACGTTGGCCGGGGTGAGCGGTGGGTACAGCTCATGGAGTTTGCGCAGCAGCGGCGTGACGATTACCAACGGGTGCGCCACCTTGATAGGTAGCAAGTCGCGCGCCGCTTGGCCCACTGGCACTTCATACCTGGCATAGCCGGCATAACGAGTCAGGGCCTGGAACAGGTCCATGCGTCGTGTCTGGACCAGGGCGCTGATCTGCACGCGCAGGCGCGCAGTGCGCTGGGCGGTAGTCAAATGCGGGCTGCCAGCTTTGCCCAGTACGGAGCCCGGTGGTTGCTGGCGCAGGATCAGTCCAAGCAGTTGCTCATCGGTATCAGGGCGCCCATCGAGGCCGGTGTAAGTGCCATCGTCACGGCGCTTGAGGCTGATGAGTGTGGTCGCCGGGGCGTGCTGTTCAAGGGCGCCGTAGGTTTCGCTCAACGAGCCGTCGGCAGTGTGCACGTTGATCAAGGCGCCGGTCGGCCATTCCGGCAATTGGGTCAGCAGGCACAACACCGCGCCGTCGGCGTGGGGCGGCATGTGTCCGCGGCGATGGAACTGCGTGATGAGCTGCTCGATCACCCGGTCGGCTTGCAACCGGCGCACCCCTTCGACGAGGTTGACCGGCGTGGCTTGGCCCTGCCAGATGGCATCCAGGGTGCTGCGCGTGGTGGCTGTGCTGCGCAGCAAAGTCTCCATGGCTTGAGCGGGCACGGCGGTCGAGCCGTTGGGCAACATGCGTTCGGCCAACTGTACGTTGCTCAGGGTGTGTGCGTTGTTCAAGTCCAGCGTCCACGCGCCCAAGTGTGGGTCGTACACGATGGGCGGTGCGAAGCCGCCGCGATGATCATTCTTGAGTACGAAGCGCATGAGGCTGCTGTCGTAGCCAACCTCCACCACATGTTTTTGCTCGGTGTGCCGCAGCCATGCGTAGTGTTTTTCCCGCAGCGAATAGATGCCTTGGGTGTTGGCTACCTGGCCGTCGAGTAGGTGCTGATCGAGGATTGCATAGGGGCTGATATCCGGTTTCCATAGCGTGTGAGTGCCATCGCTGCGTATCACTTTGCGCGGGTTGCCCAGTTGGTCGAGCAGTGCGTTCATGCGCCGGCGATGAATGCTGCCGGCGGTGGAAGTCAGCAGGCCGTTGACTGCCAGGTCGGCGACATCCCCCATGGCCGCGGCAAAGTTGGCGGCCTCACCCTTGAGCGCTTCGTTCACGCCTTGGATGATGCTGTGGCCCAGGCTACCGAACACTGCCACCTGCATGATCCTGGTCATGCCGGTCACGCCTCCCGGCACGGGGGTAAGCAATAGCTCCAGGACTTCGGCGGCAATGGCTGCGGCGCCATCAATCACAGCTTGCACGTCCCGGTCTGCGCGGCTTTGAGCCAGTGTCGCCAGGTTGGCCTGGAACTGCTGAACCAGCGAACCGGTCAAGGTGTTTACCAGCGAAGCGTGGCGTGAGCGCTTGGGCAATGCACTGAAGCGCAGGTCGCTCAGGGTGCTTTCCGGGAACAGGTAATGGAGGCTGTCGTACAGGAAAGAAGCGGCGGCAGACAAGCCTGGCGGGCGCTGTTCCTCGTGGAGCAGGCGCTTGAATTCGTTGAGTTCAACC